>RFIV01000206.1 GCA_003695085.1 Gammaproteobacteria bacterium | reverse complement strand
GATCCAACCTGACACTCTGGTCCGGCAGCAAGGCGCTGAGCAAGGAGGATGCGTCCGGCAACTACATTCATTATGGTGTGCGTGAGTTCGGCATGTCGGCCATCATGAACGGTCTGTCGCTGCATGGGGGCTTCATTCCCTACGGCGCGACCTTCCTCGTATTCATGGAATACGCCCGCAACGCGGTGCGCATGGCCGCACTGATGAAGCAGCGCAACATTCACGTGTACACCCACGACTCCATCGGTCTGGGTGAAGATGGCCCCACGCACCAGCCGGTTGAGCAGGTTGCCAACCTGCGCCAGACCCCAAACATGAGCACCTGGCGCCCCTGTGACACGGTCGAAACGGCGGTCGCCTGGAAAATGGCCCTGAATCGTACGGATGGCCCCACGGCACTGGTACTGTCACGTCAGGGGCTGCCCTGTCAGCCACGCACAGCCGAGCAGGTCGCCGCGATCGAGAAGGGCGGTTATGTGCTGGTGGACTGCGACGGCAAGCCCGAGCTGATTCTGATCTCGACCGGTTCCGAGGTGGATCTGGCGGTGAAGGCTGCGGCGGAACTGACCGCAGCAGGGCGCAAGGTGCGCGTGGTCTCGATGCCTTCCACGGATGCCTTCGATGCGCAGCCGGCAGCGTATCGTAATGAGGTGCTGCCTGCCGATGTCCCGGCACGTATCGCCATCGAAGCGCTGTGGGGTGAGTACTGGTACAAGTATGTCGGCTTCGACGGGCGCATCATCGGCATGAGCACCTTTGGTGAATCGGCACCGGCGGGCGAGCTGTTCAGAGAGTTCGGCTTCACCGTCGAGAACGTGGTGGCGCAGGCCAACGAACTACTGGAGTCTCTGGACGACTGAGGTGAACAACAACTTCCGGATTGCCATCAACGGATACGGGCGCATCGGCCAGTGTGTGCTGCGCGCCCTGTATGAGAATGGCTATCGCCAGCGCATGCAGGTGGTGGCCATCAACCAGCTGGCCGATCCGGAGACTGTTGCCTATCTGACCCGTTACGACACCACGCACGGTCGCTTTCCCGGCACGGTTGCCCAGACGCAGGACGGGCTGCGCATCAATGGGGATCGCATTGCCATTCAGCAGCAACCTGATCCGTCGCGGCTGCCCTGGCAGGATCTGGGCGTTGACCTGGTGCTGGAATGTACCGGCGCACTGAGCCGGCGCGAGCAGGCGGAAGCGCATCTGAAGGCAGGGGCGCCCCGTGTATTGTACTCGGAGCCGGCTTCACCGGATGTGGACAAGACAGTTGTCTTCGGCGTGAATCATCATGTGCTGACGGCGGCGGACACGATCGTCTCCAATGCCTCCTGCACCACCAATGCCATTGTGCCGGTCATCCGGCTGTTGCATGCACATTTCGGGGTGGAGCGGGGCATGCTGACGACCATTCATGCAGCCATGAATGATCAGCCGGCCATTGACACCTATCATCACCCGGACCTGCGGCGAAATCGCAGCGCCATGGCGTCGATCATTCCGGTGGATACCGGTCTGGCGCGGGGAATCGATCGCCTGTTGCCTGAACTGACCGGACGCTTTACGGCCAATGCCGTACGGGTGCCCACGCTGAATGTCTCGATGATTGATTTAACGGCCCAGCTCGCCAGAAAAACATCAAAAGGGGAGGTCAACCGGCTGATCCGTGACGTGGCGGCTGACACGGCACTGGCCGGTGTGCTGGGCTGGACGGATGAGCCGCTGACTTCCAGCGACTTCAACCACGATCCGCGCAGTGCGGTGGTGGACCTGACCCAGACGCAGGTATCGGACGGACACATGGTCAAGCTCATGGTCTGGTTCGACAACGAATGGGGGTTCGCCAACCGTATGCTGGATACCGCACTCGCCTGGCTTGACCGGTGTGAAGCGCAGGACAGGAACAATGCAAGAGGAAATTCCCATGACGATTAAAACCATGCAAGATGTGGATCTCGAGGGCAAGCGCGTCCTGATCCGTGAAGACCTCAATGTGCCCGTGAAAGATGGCAAGGTCACGTCCGATGCGCGCATCCAGGCGGCGTTGCCCACCATTCGCCAGGCTCTGGAAGCCGGGGCGCGTGTCATGCTCATGTCGCATCTGGGGCGTCCCACCGAGGGCGAATACGATCCGGCTGCATCGCTCAAGCCGGTCGCGGACTACCTGGCGAATCTGCTGGGACAGCCGGTGCCACTGATCGCCGATTACCTGGACAAGGCGCCCGAAGTCGGCCCGGGCGAAGTGGTATTGCTGGAGAACGTGCGCTTCAACAAGGGCGAGAAGAAGGATGACGAAGCGCTGGCAGAAAAGTATGCCAGCCTGTGCGATGTTTACGTGATGGATGCGTTTGGCACCGCGCACCGGGCCCAGGCCTCCACCCATGGCGTGGCACTCAAGGCACCTGTCGCCGTGGCCGGGCCGCTGCTGGCCGCGGAGCTCGACGCGCTGGGCAAGGCGCTGGACAACCCCGAGCGCCCGATGGTAGCAATCGTGGCGGGCTCCAAGGTCTCCACCAAGCTGGACGTACTCAATGCGCTCGCCGAGAAGTGTGATCAGCTGATTGTCGGGGGCGGTATTGCCAACACCTTCCTCGCAGCAGCCGGGCATCCGGTGGGCAAGTCCCTGTGCGAGCATGACCTGATCGATACGGCCAAGGCCATCGCGGCCAAGGTCTCCATCCCGCTGCCAGTGGATGTGGTTGTTGCGCCCGAGTTTGCCGAAAATGCGCCGGCTACCATCAAGCCCGTGGGCAAGGTGGAGGACGGCGACATGATCCTGGACATCGGACCGGAAACTGCTCGTGTACTGGGTCAGCTGCTGAGCAACGCGAAAACCATTCTCTGGAATGGCCCGGTGGGTGTGTTCGAATTTGACCAGTTCGGTGAAGGCACGAAGGCGCTGGCACAGGCTATCGCCAACTCTGATGCCTTCTCCATTGCAGGTGGCGGTGATACGCTGGCAGCCATTGACAAATATGGTGTGAAAGACAAGATTTCCTATATTTCAACCGGAGGCGGCGCGTTCCTCGAGTTTGTGGAAGGCAAGACCCTGCCGGCTGTTGCGGCCCTTGAAGCACGCAACAACTAACCCGTAACCGGATCGACAAGGAGACTAATCATGGCACTGATCTCACTTCGCCAACTGCTGGATCATGCCGCCGAGCACGGCTACGGTGTGCCGGCGTTCAACGTCAACAACCTGGAGCAGATGCGCGCCATCATGGAAGCTGCGGATGAAACCGACAGCCCCGTGATCGTGCAGGCGTCCGCCGGGGCGCGCAAGTATGCCGGGGCGCCGTTCCTGCGTCACCTGATTCTCGCCGCCATCGAAGAGTTTCCGCATATACCGGTGGTCATGCACCAGGATCACGGGACCTCACCGGCGGTCTGTCAGCGCTCCATTCAGCTCGGGTTTTCATCCGTGATGATGGATGGTTCACTGCGTGAAGATGGCAAGACCCCTGCCAGCTACGAGTACAACGTGGACGTCACACGTCGCACGGTGGAAATGGCGCACGCCTGTGGTGTTTCGGTTGAAGGCGAGCTGGGTTGCCTGGGCTCACTGGAAACCGGTGAGGCAGGTGAAGAAGATGGCGTGGGTGCGGCCGGCAAGCTCAGCCACGACCAGCTGCTGACCGACCCGGACGAAGCGGCCGAGTTCGTAAAGGCCACCGGCGTGGACGCGCTGGCCATTGCCATCGGTACCAGCCATGGCGCCTACAAGTTCACCCGTCCGCCTACGGGCGATATTCTGGCGATCGAGCGCATCAAGGAAATTCATGCG
>RFIV01000205.1 GCA_003695085.1 Gammaproteobacteria bacterium | reverse complement strand
CTCCACCCACGAAGAACTCATCGCCTTCCCTCTTGGCAGCAAGCTGCTTATCAAGGAACTCAAGACCACCACCGGCGGCGGCGGCACCAACACCGCCGTGGCGTTTTCAAAGCTCGGCCTGAAGACTGCCTTTCTGGGCAAGCTGGGCGATGATGCCAGCGCCGAGTTCGTGCTCGACAGCCTGCACCGCGAGAATGTCGAATTCATCGGTGCCCAGGGCGGCCAGACCGGGCTTTCAGTGATTCTCAACAGCATCAAAGACGACCGCTCCATCCTGGCCTACAAGGGGGCCAACGACAATCTGTACCCGGAAGACATCCCTGAATTTGAGGCCGACTGGGTGTACTTGTCGAGCATGCTCAACGGCAGCTTCGATACCGTATGCCAGCTGCTGCGCAAGCCCCATACTTTCAAACTGGCCTTCAATCCCAGTAACTATCAGGCCAAACTGGGGTACCAGGCCCTGAAGGACGTGATCGACAACGCCACGCTGCTGGTGATGAACCGCGAGGAAGCCTGCAAGCTGCTGGGGCTGAGTTACATTCAGCTGCCCGCTATCGAGGAATTGGTCGCACAGCTGGCCAAGCTGCCGCCTCAGTACTTCGTCATCACTGATGGCGCACGCGGTGCCTGGGTCTATGATCGCAAGCACTTGTATCATGGCAAGCCGCACCCCAACCTGACGATTGTAGAGACCACCGGTGCGGGCGACGCTTTTGCCGCCACCTTTACCGCTGCGCTGCAGATGGGACTCGGCACTCGCGAAGCACTGGACCTGGCGATGACCAACTCCGAATCCGTACTGAGCGAAAAAGGGGCCAAGGGTGGTCTGCTGACGCGGCCGGAACTGCAAGCCCGAGTGGAAGCTTCGCCCCGGCAGATTGAGACGCTGGCATCCGGCGCTCTTCTGGGCTGATTCAGCCGGAAAGGCCTGTTCGGGGTGGCATTCGCCCCCCGGATTCCCTACTATTGGCTCCAGATTTGAGACGGAGAGTTCGCATGCAGACGACCGAGACCATTCAGCTCGAGATCGGCAACGCAATCCCTCACGGGACCGAAGACGAAACCCGCCGCGCCGTCGCCCTCTGGAAAGAGGTGGATGGCTGGTTCAGCAACCGCCCGTTCAAAGTGGAAAACCCACTGAATGGCGCACCGGAATCCTTCAACATTACGCTGGATGCCGAGCCGCTGATCACACTGATGGAACGCATTGTCAATGAAGCCGGCAGCTTCGACGCGTGGCGACTGAAGCATGCTCAGGATGAAACGGTGCCCATCCACAGCCGGCTGAACATCACCGTGGAAGTGGCGGAGGCGAGCGAGACGCCCTACAGCCGCTACCATGCTGCCGCGGTATTCATTCAAACCCTGCTGCTGGGTGTCAACCTGTCTCAGCCCGGTGCCTGCCAGTTCCTGCAAACACGCTTTGCCGGCAAGCATGCTCACCGTTTCGAGGCCCAGGACTTCGATTCCAAGGCGTTCTATGACGGCATGCAGGCGGCGCGCGAGAATGGCTGGCCGAAGATGGAGAACTTGCCATTCAATCAGGTCTGGACCTGGCTGGAGCAGGTCGGTGTGAGCGAGAAGAACACCGTCCTCAAGGACATCAACAAGGTGCTGGTCGACATGCTCAAGATTGCCCAGCAACGCTATCGCTACGGTGCGCGGACTGCCATGCTGGTGGCCAACCAGCTGGAGATGCTGATGCGCTGCAAGCGTGAGACGGACATGACACATCTGCGCGAGCGCGTGATTCTGGCGCTGGGTCAGCCCACCGAAGCCGCCGACTGTTTCAACGAGCTGCATCGCCTGCGTGAAGCCCTGTTTCACGGCGATCACCCGGTACGCCGTCCGGCACTGGTTTACCATGATGCAGATGAGGAAGTACGCCAGCAGCTTGCCCAGCACAATTCAGGGGTGGAAAAGGCCATCGCTGTCGTACTGGCTTTGCTGCAGGACCTGATCGAGCACCGCGCGGAGACCTACCGCTTCTCGGAAACCCTGTCCCGCGGCTGAACCGCAACTCCGGGGCTGAATACACCCCTCCAATAAAAACCCCCTCTGCGCCGGAGGGGGTTTTTGTTTGCGCTACTTTTTTCCGTGCCAGAGATGATTCAACAGGCCAGACGTGTATCAGCGCTGACGCCGACGCAACCCCAGCGCGACCAGCCCGAGCCCCATGAGCGCGAGAGAAGCCGGCTCGGGCACCTTGGCCGTCAGGGACACGTTGTCGATAAAACCGCCCAGCGTGTTGTCACGGCCATCCGCCTGGAAGGACAGCGCCATGTCGTTGCTGGTAGCCACCAAGTCGATCTGGAAGTTCATCCAGTCCTTGCTGGTCTTGCGAAGATAATTCTCAAGATTCAGCACCTCATTGCTGGCGTTGAACGTGAGCAATTTGCCGCCAAAGGCATCCCAGAACACGTTGATGCCATTATCATTCCCGCCATTGTCGGTACGCGGCCGGTACCAGAAGGACAGGGTATAAGTTCCGCCGTTCAGGGTACTCACAGCCTGCGACATGGTGCTGTTGGTGTCGGTCGCGTTATCGGAATCCAGCTCCACATAATGAGTGCCTGACTGGGCAGGCACGACCGTATTGTTGGTCTGGATTTCGATGCCTGGTCCACCAGTTGTTTTCCAGCCATCCAGCGTCGTGTAGACACACCAGCTGCTGCCGCAGTCACTCCAGGTATCCACATTGTTTTCGAAGTCACCATTAACGATCAGGTTCGCCTGAGCGCTTCCTGCTGCCAGCATCCCGGTGGCTACCACCGCCTTCCACTTTGTCATCACCTACTCTCCCAATCAGCATCTGTGTCATCATCTGCCAAAAGGGATACAAGAAGCGGGCCATAAAAGCTTTTCTTATAAGCAGACAGTCAGTTACAACCAACATCATGCAAAGAAAACCACGTTTCCCAAGCAAATGTGTAAAATTGACTTAACGCATCAGACCTTTCAGCCGATAAAGCGTAAAAGATACCGACAACCCAAAATGCTCCGGTCAGCCTTGAGCACGTGCCGCCATACCGGATTCATAGAATCGATAACAGCGCTTGCCGGCATGCTTCGCGGCATACATGGCCAGGTCGGCATGTGTGAGCAACTGCTTGACGCTGTCACCATCTGCCGGCATGCGCGTCACTCCCACAGAGGCGGAAACATTCACCGAGCGTCCCGCCAGAGGAACCGGACGCTCAATCTGATCGATCATTTTCTGGGCAACCTTGGCCACATTCTGCACCGAATCCGTGTGACGCAGCAGAATAGCGAATTCGTCACCTCCCAGCCGGGCCACCAGATCGCTGCTCCGCACATTAGCCTTCAGGCGTAGCGCCACTTCCCTGAGCAAGGCGTCTCCAGCATCATGTCCGAGTGTATCGTTGACCTCCTTGAAGCCATCCAGGTCCAGGTACAGCAGGGCGGCCGGCTCACCATAGCGCGGAAACCCCTCGACCAGCTGCTCCAGCGTCTCTAGCAAAAAGCGCCGGTTGGCCAGATCAGTCAGCGGGTCGAAGTACGCCAGCCGCTCCAGCTCGGCCGTTTTTTCTTCAACAATGCGCTGCAGGCGCTCCGGCGTGCGGAGCAGCACGTTGGCCAGCCAGCCCATGAGCAGAGCCGCCAGTACGCTGGCGACATAGCCGGTGGTGGAGCGCCACTTGGGTGTGGGCGTGGAGCGACTCATTTCCAGCTCCCACAGGCTATCCGGCACAGTGACCCGCGCAAAGTAGCGATCCCTGGTCAACGGTGTGGCAGAGGTGGAAAAAACAACGGGCTTGCCAAGGCCCGGATGGATGAAGCTCAGCCGGTGGCTGTAGCCCTTTCGGCCTTCCGGATCCAGCTCGGTACGAGCCAGCAGATCGGAAATCCTGAGCACAACCGTGGCAAACCCCCAGAAGGTTTCCTGGTTCGCCTCACGCACGTAGATCGGGTGGCGAATGATGATGCCCTTTCCCCCCTGGAGCAGATCCAGCGGGCCGGCCACGAGTGTTCGGTGCTCGGCAATCGCGCGCTTGGCCGACGGGCGTCGTACCGGATCGGCCAGCAAGTCATGCCCGACAGCCGCCTCATTGCCCTTCAGCGGATAGACCTGTCGTACCACGCCTCCAGGCGCAATCTGAATGCTGGACAGCGCATCAAATCCCTGCTGCAGTTTGCTGGCCAGTCGCCCGAAGTCCGGCAGATTTCCGCCTGTTTGCTCCACCACTTCAGCGAGCAGTTCGGTAGCTGTCACGGCACGATTGACGCTTTGCTCAATCAGGCGCACCTGAGTGTTGATCAGCTCCGTCATGTAAAAGCGCTGCTCCTGCCGATACAGCAGCTGGCCGGTTCGGGTCCAGTAAAACCCGATGCTCATCACGAGCACAGCGGCGAGAATACTGGTCAGAATTCGGTGGCGATACAACCGGGTGGCTCCCTGGCAGGCTATATCTACACGTTAGCCTGTCCGGAAGCGTTTGCCAATTCTCAACAATGTCTAGCGGTTGCGTTGCACGACCGGAGGAGGCGGAGGCTCATCGTCATCCTGATGTGTCGGCCGGGCGAGCGGCCGATCCGCCACATCCGGTGCGACCGGGCGCTCCGCACCGTTGGTCTCCCGCCCTTTCAGCACGGGCCATTCGGCAAAGGCCAGAAAATACAGCAAACCCAGATTGGCCAGCGGCACCAGTGCCAGGAGGCTCAGCGCACCCGGGTATCCGGCTTTCTGGCAGATGCGCCAGAGCGGCCAGATAATCAGTACGACGCCAATCAGCCACCCAAGTCCCATACCCGATCCCATAAGTCCATGACTCCAGGTTGTGCCCATCATCTTCAAGCCTCCGGCTTTCGATCCTGCATCCACCTTACCGCGACAGGGCAGATCAGCCAACCCCGAGCCGGTTGTCACGCATCGGGTTCGTCCGAATCGCCATCCGGGATGCCGTCCACCGGCGATGCGGTCACCGCGGACTGCCGCACCTGCTCCAGCCAGGTCCACAGGGCGCCCAGCGTGCCTTCCACCAGCAGCCCCAGATCTTCACGATCAATAATGTAAGGCGGCATCAGATAGACCAGCTTGCCGAAGGGCCGCACCCAGACGCCCCGCTCCACAAACAGCGGCGTGATGGCTGCGAGGTCGACTGCCTCCTTGAGCTCGATGACGCCAATGGCACCCAACACGCGCACATCTGCCACCTCTTCCCAGGTTTCACAGGCGGTCAGATGCTCCTTGAAAAAACTTTCGATGGCGAGCACCTGCTCCTTCCATGGCGAGCCGGTCAGCAGGCTCAGGCTGGCAATGGCCACGGAGCAGGCCAGCGGGTTGCCCATGAAGGTGGGGCCGTGCATGAACACACCCGGCTCGCCCTGACTGAGGGTTTCGGCCACCTCATCCGTGGTCAGCGTGGCGGCCAGCGTCATGTAGCCGCCGGTCAGGGCCTTGCCCACGCACATGATGTCCGGTACCACACCCGCCCAGTCGGCGCCGAACAACCGCCCAGTGCGCCCGAACCCCGTGGCAATCTCATCGAAGATGACCAGCACGTTGTAACGGCGGCACAGTGCGCAGAGTTGTTCCAGATACTGTGCCGAGTAGAAGTACATCCCCCCTGCACCCTGCACAACCGGCTCCACAATGAGCGCGGCAATCTTGTCGGCATGCGCCTCCAGCAGCGCCTCGGCCGCATCCAGATCATCCGGATCTGCGGGTTCGCCCAGCTTCGCCCGGGGACGATCGAGGAAATACTGTTTGGGCAGAACGCCGCTGAACAGATGATGCATGCCTGTCACCGGATCGCAGACCGACATGGCATGGAAGGTGTCGCCATGATAGCCACCACGCAGGGCAAGCATCTTGGTCTTGCCGGGTTCTCCCCTGGCCTGCCAGTACTGAATCGCCATCTTGAGCGCCACTTCGACACTGACGGAGCCCGAATCGGCAAAAAACACCTTGTTGAGGCCCTCCGGCGTCAACTCTACCAGCATCTCGGCCAGTTTGGCCGCTGGCCGGTGCGTCAGCCCGCCAAACATCACGTGGGCCATGCGATCCACCTGGGCATGCAGGGCATCATTCAGCGCCGGGTGGTTGTAACCGTGGATAGCACACCACCAGGATGACATGCCATCAATCAATCCTTCGCCGGATTCCAGATACAGGCGAACGCCCTCGGCGGAAACGACGGGGTAAGGGGCCAGCGGCGGATGAACGGAACTGTAGGGATGCCAGACGTACGCAGCATCCAGTTCGGATGTGGTGGCCATTTCATGCCCTCCTCTTCATTGCGCGGAGTATAGGCAATCCGCCGGCCGGGGGGAACCGGTCAAAGGTGGGAAATGCCACCCGGATCAGGCTCCGGAGCCACCCGGCGGGGCAGTCGGCCGTTCAGGGTCTGCTCTGCTTCGCGCCACGCGGGATAATACTGATCCATCAGGGCATAGAATCGGGGGGTATGCCCCCGCTCGATCAGGTGAGCCAGCTCATGCACCACCACCGCTTCCAGGCAGGATTCCGGGTAATGCACCAGACGGGTGCTGATCCAGATGCGCTGTTCGCGGATATTGCAGCTGCCCCAGCGGGTGCGCATGGCGCGCAGACGGATCTCCCTGACCGTTACGCCCATCCGCGGCGCATGTTCCGCCACCAGTGCTTCCACCTTGCTCTGCAAGGCGCGTCTCTCAGCCTGCGTGACCGGGCGCTCCACATCAGCAGGTACACGCTGCCTGAATTCCGCCTGCTTGCGTGAAATCCATTCCCGATGCCCGAGCACGAACGCGTCCACCACATCCTGAGGCATGGCGCGGGGAATGGTAACAATCACCTCGCCATCAGCCCGCACACGCAGGGTCAGCCGTTTGACGGCCTTGCGGATCTGGCGGATTGAATCGGTTGGTGTCATTCAGTCACTCGGTCTTATTCACTCTGACTGGTCGGGCCAGCTTTTCAGAGTGTCCAGCATTCGCATCAACTCAGCACGATCATCCGTGGCCAGATTGTAAACCCGATCCGGGTACTCCGGCACAGAAAAAGCGGCTGACCAGCCATCCGATACAGGTGAAACCAATATCTGAAGAGATGCTTTCTTGATTTTCTGGTAGCCCTTGCCACCATTTTTCTGAATCTGCTTCAGTCCCCACTCCATAATATCCATCGCCGTTCGCTGATCGCCGGGCTCCTTCTCAAAAGGTCCCCAGGTCAGTCCCCACCAGGTCGACTCAGCTTTAAAGAGAAGCCCGTTCTCTACCGGAATCAGGCGCCCGGAAGCAGTAACGGGTGCGGCAATCACGAAGTGCCGACCCAGCGCTACCATGACGTCGCCTTCAGCAGCATACAAAGCCGGACTGATTAACAGCCAGATCAGAAAAGAGCACTTCCTTGTTCCACTTGTCAGTTCGCCTACCATATTGCCTCCATGACCGACGTGCGATATTTGCTGGCGACCGTATCCCGGCAAGCATTGCATACCTCACCATTGCGCCGGAGCGTTTCACCCGCTTCCCTCAGCAGCTTCAGGGCGTTGGCCTTGCCTGTCGGGTTCCCTACAAACAGGCTGAACACCATGTTCACGATATTCATGCTCTGACTGCACAGGCCTGCTTCGTGCACCATCTCTGCGATCAGGAATACCAATCGATCGCTCGGAAACGAAGGAGGCTGTATACCACCCCGGTAAAACCAGACCAAAAGTTTTCGGGCATGAGCCCTGTCTTCGGGTGTTACATTGACGATCATGATTCCTCCTTGAAGCAAGCACCCACAACTTCCGTCGCCGATGCCATATCATCCTTGATGCTCAGATGCTCATGCTAGCCGGCTGAACACTTCTTTGCTATCAGCCGATAAACCTACTCAGGGTCGCCGCCACACCGTCAGCTCCGCGACCGTATGCTGGAATTTGCGGGCGGTTTCCCGGATCACAAAGGGTACGTCTTCCGGCGTACCCGCCGGTACCAGATCAGAGAGTGCAACCGCCAGCCCCTCCCGCGAGGCAATCTGTCTCGCCTGAATGCGATAGCCACCCAGCCAGTGATGCCGCGGCGTAAAGTCATCCAGCCAGGTATAGGGTGACGTGACAACGAGCACACCCCCCGGATTGAGGCGTGCCGCGATATCTGCCAACGCCGCTTCCGGGTGATGCAGGCGGTCAATCAGGTTGGCGCAGACAATGAGGTCGAAACCACTCAGTTCCGGCGGCAAGTGGTGAGCATCGCCTTGCAGACACTCGACACGCGAGGCCGTGACATCCAGCCCCAGCATGTTCAGGTTGCACTGGCGCGACTCGGTCAGCAGTCCTTCGGTGGGGATATCCCAGTTGAGGGTGGCGCCATGCTGCAGCTGCCGGGCGGTGTCCACGAAGGCGCCAGAGTAGTCCACGGCCGCCACATAGTCGAACTCACGCGCCAGCTCGAAGCCCAGCCGGCCTACGGCGCAGCCCAGATCCAGTGCCCTGCCGCGCTTTTGGGTGGTTTTCAGTGCCCTGTGCGCCACCTCCCGGGGAAAGTTGGGCACATCAAAGTAGGTCGGGCCATAGTGGAACTCCAGATACTGAGCCACCAGGGCTGGGCTCTCATAGGGGTTGCTCATGTTTTCTCCCGCGCACAGGTCCGGAATCCGGTGAACGCATCCCGGCGGAAGGGCAGATACGCCTGCCGGTAGGTGCCCCGGATCAGCGTGGGGTCGGTGGCGCAGCTGCCGCCTTTCGTCGTCTTGTGATAGCCAAATTGCAGGGTGGACATGAAGGGGTACATGTCTACCTTGAAGCCGTCATAAGGCAGAAACTGGCTGGCCGTCCATTCCCAGGCGGTACCGATGCTCTGACGCAATCCGAACGGCCCATCCCCTGCAGCATGGTCATCCACTGAGGCGGTGCCCAGCGCCTGTGCACCCAGATCCCCCCGGGCGGTATCCGCCACCGTGGCACCCCACGGCAGCACACGACGTGGCTCACCCGGCCGGTTGGCCAGTGCGGCGGCTTCCCATTCGTATTCCGTGGG
>RFIV01000204.1 GCA_003695085.1 Gammaproteobacteria bacterium | reverse complement strand
TTGAACTGCCCGACTTCCCGGCCGCGCGTCCCGAACGTCCTGATCGGGTGTCCTTCCAGCGAGAACACCTGAACGCGATGCGTGTCCGAATCGATCCCTCCGCCATCCAGCACATAGATACGCTGACGTGACTCGTCCACGGCCACATCCACCGGGCGTACAGTATCTGCCAAGGACAGCTCGCGCAGATACAGCCCCAGTTCGTCATACACCACTACACGCTTGCTGCCCTGATCCACGACATAGACATTACGGCTTTGCTCACCCACCCAAATGCCCCGGGGATCCGCCAACCGGCCCTCAAAGCGAACGCCCATCTGGAAGTAGCGCCTGCGGCCCAGGTCAAATACATGAACCAGATTCATCACGGAGTCCGTCACATAGATACGGCCGGCCCGTACGGCAAGGGCCAGCGGCTTGCCCATGCGGCGATCAGGCAGGGTTTCCCCCTTGATGAGCGCCGCCATCAGGGCATCCTGATTGGCCTGTTCGATATCACGTGAGCCGCGCAAGGTCGCCTCATACAGGTATCGTGGCTGCTCGGGTAACGGAGGCCAGTAGCGAATGTCCTCCTCATCGCTGGCGCCCTGCGGGGTGGTGGCACACCCGGCAAGCAGGGCCAGTACAATCACCCATGCACAGAACCCGATCTTGCTGTCGACGCGTGAATCCTGCACGTGCACTCCTGTGTATTCCCGTTGATAGGACAGAGGACAGAGAACACAGCAAGAACCATGCACATCTCAACGCAGGGCCACGCCGACTCTCATCGCATTGCGACAGATCGGCTTCACCAGATGGGACGGCGACAGATCCTCACTCAGCACATGCAAGCGAAACGGCAAGGGCGCCTCCTGAGCGATATGCCCGGCCAACTCGGTCGTCTGCACAAAGCCATTGCGGGGTTTGAGCACCATGATATAGCAGGGCACGTCCCGGAAATCCGTGAGCACCCGCTGGGCAATCCAGAGCTGCTCGATGTCGGGCACCTGCCGGGCGTAATGACGCAGATTGTCCAGCACACCGGGCGGCAGTTCAGGCACAACGATTGTGTCCGAAGGTTCAAGCGCGTCGAAGGCCTCTTCCAGACGCTGGCGCAGCTTGCTGGCGGCCTCCCATTGCTTTTCCCACCAGGTTCGGTCCGGATGAGGTTCGCCCAGCCCCTTCATGTAGAACACCGCCCAGTAGCAGGCTTCCACCGCGCGCTCGGCATCCTGCAGCAGGGTCTTGGCTGTTTCCAGGCACTCGGCGTCACCCGCTTCAGCCTGAAGGCGCGTCAGTCGCAAACGGTTGTCCGCATCGTCCGGGTCACGCCGGTAAACGGCCTCCGTGACCTGCCTGATGGCCTTGTCCTGTTGCAGGATTTCGAGGTATGGGATGGCCTGCCTCAGCTCATCAACCGACAGCTCCGCCCAGCGCCGTCCCGCAAGCAGGCGGTCCAGTGCCTGCCGGGCCTGCTGACCGGCTTCGTGCACCTGCTGCCAGCGGTCCTTGATCCCTTCCCACCAGCGCGCATCAAAATGTTCGATAACCTGATTCAGACAGGGCCCGAGCCAGCACTCGGCTGCCGTCTTGTTCGGCAGGCTCAGTCTGGGGGGCTGGGCAAAGTGCTTCAGGCGATCCGCCAGGCAGGGGTGGGTATCCATGCCATCGGTTTCGTTGTCCAGAGCCAGATTCAGAAAACGGTGGAGAACCGGTTGCGGCAGCGTGGCCGATTTCCAGAAGGCACTCAGGCCCGCCCAGGCCCCCATTCTCGGACGGGGCGCGGCGACCGCCTGACGCCCGAACGCATTCCAGTAACAGGTTTCAAGATACGGCCCGAGTACATTGACGGCCGTGAGCGCACTGGCCGCATCCTCCGGCGACGTCAGCTGCGCACTGACCGCGTCAGCCTTGTATTCCTCTCGCTGCGCTGCGGCATAGGTGATGGCATTCAGGCGCGGCACGTAATAATTGAGGGCCTTGCGCACCGGCCAGGTGGCCCAGCCTTCACGACCCGCGAAATACTCGAACAGCTCTCCCCACATCCAGCGCAAGCGGTATACCTTGCGATCAGCCGAGAAGTTGCGCCGGGTCAGGTGTCCCAGCTCATGGGCGAGCACACTGCGGGCCTGCCGCTCGCTCATGCACATGAGCAACTCCAGCCCCAACACGAGGGTCACCTGAGGCGGGCCGAACCAGCCGAATCGTGGCACGACACTGATACAGGCATTGAATTCCGGATCCAGCATCACCCGATTGACGCGCGGTGTGTCCAGTTCACTCTGAAGCTGATCCAGCGTATCAAATAACGCTGGTGCCATTTCGCGCGTCAGGGAATAGCCTTCCGGGGGCTGAAAACGCACAAACAGGGACTTGAGGACGGCCCAGATCACGGGAATGAGCAGAAACCCGATCTTGGCCTTGAAAAGCAGAATCAGCACGATCGGACTGAACAGCGCCAGTGCGGTCATGCCCCCCACGAGGCCCAGCCCGAGTGCGAGCAAGATGCCGATCAGCAGATAGCCTTCCCGCACCACCTTGCGCACGGCTCGATCGTAGGCCTCTGGGTTGACCTTCGCCATCGAACGATAGCGACTGACCATGCGATTGAACGTGTCCCTGTCCATACAGCCTCCATGGTTGATACAACAACAGCGGGCACGTCGGCATTTTAACGCGCCCGCAAGCCTTGCTCAGCGTACGCTGCTTCGAACCGTGACCCAGTTCTCCAGTGTCAGCTCCAGTTCATCGCCTGCCGCCAGTGGCCCGACGCCTTCCGGCGTGCCCGTCAGTACCACGTCTCCGGGATACAGGGTAAACAGGTGAGACATATCCGCCAGCAGCGTGGCAATGGGAAAGAGCATCTGTGCCGACGAACCCTGTTGCCGGATCTGCCCGTTAATGGCAAAACGTATGTGCAAATCACCCAGGTCCACTTCTCGGCCCGCGAGTGAGGCAAAGGGGCCGAGCGGGCACAGACCGTCCATGCCCTTGGCGCGCTCCCAAGGATGCCCTTTTGCCTTCAGGTCGCCCTGCACATCGCGAAGGGTCAGATCCAGCCCCACGCCCAGCCCTGCGATGGCGCCCACGGCTTCCTCCTCGCTGGCACCGGACAGGGTTTCACCGATCAGCACAGCAATTTCAGCCTCGTGATGCACACTTCCCAGCCCCGCCGGCAGATCAATGCCGGCCTCCAGCCACGTGACCGATGAAGCAGGCTTGATGAAGTAAATGGGCTGATCCGGTACGGCATTGCCCAGCTCGCGTGCGTGCGCGGCATAATTGCGCCCGACACACACCACCTTGCTGATGGGCGCGTCGAAGGCCTCCCCGCTGACAAACCGGGCAACCGGCAAATGCTCTGTTCGCATGGCGTGCTCCTTACAGGTCGATCAGCTTGCCCGGATTCATGACATTGTTGGGATCGAAAGCACGCTTGATGGCCTTCATGTATTC
>RFIV01000203.1 GCA_003695085.1 Gammaproteobacteria bacterium | reverse complement strand
GCCTGTGGGCTGCTCTTCCACCGCGTAATTCACGTCAATCAGGTCATCATGCCCGGGTACCAGCGGCGTATTGACGGACACGGTCTTGAAGTAACCCAACCGATCCAGACGCGTCTTGGATGCCTCGATCAGCTCACTGTTGGCCGGAGCCGATTCCATCTGCAGCATTTGCTGCCGCAGCACTTCGTCCGCAGTCGAGACGTTTCCGGTGAAGTTGATGCGCCGGACATACGTCCGTTTGCCCGGATCCACGTAATATGTCACCGTTGCGGTGTGGTCGTCGTGCGGTGTCGGAATGGCGTTTACCGTTGCGAAGGTATAGCCTTCCGCCCCCAGCTTCTTGCCGATCAGGTCAGCGTAGAAGTTGACCTGCTTCTGATTGTATACATCGCCCGGCTGCAAGCGAATCAGCGACTTCAGCTCCTCTTCGGGCAGAATCAGTTCGCCCTTGAGCTGCACATCCGCAATGGTGTATTGCGGGCCTTCCGTGAGGTCGACAGTGATATACACCTGCTCCCGGTCAGGACTGATGGACACTTCCGTGGAGTCTACCGAAGCCTGAATATAGCCATGATCCAGATACCACGAGCGAATGGTCTCCAGGTCGCCTCCCAGTTTCTGGCGGGAGTACTTGTCGGAATTGAAGACATTGGCCCAGAAGCCTGTCTCTTCCAGCTCCATGAGATCCAGCAACTTCTCGTCGCCCACCTTCTGGTTGCCGATGAAGTTGATATGATGGATAGCTGCGACCGGACCTTCCTTGATATCTATTTCGATACGAACCCGATTACCCGGCTGCGATTCCGTGTGCGCTTCAACCTTGGCACTGTAGCGCCCCTGCTCGATGTAGCTCTTCAGCAGCTCGAGCTCGATCTGCTCCAGCGTCGACTGCTGAAAAACCCGACCTTCCTCCAGGCCGGAAGACTTCAGCCCCTTCATCAGCTGGTCGGTTTCGATGTTCTTGTTACCCTTGATTTCTATCTTGCTGATGGATGGCCGCTCGCGTACGTCGACGACCAGTACGTCACCGTCTCGCCCCAGGCGGATGTCTCTGAAAAGGCCTGTGCGAAAAAGATCACGCAAGGCACGCTGTTGCGCGGCCCTGTCAAGCGTGTCACCCAGCTCCAGTCCCAGCGCATTGATGACGCGGCCGGCGGAAACACGCTGCAGGCCTTCCACACGGATATCCTGAACTTCAAAAGCCTGAACGGACTGGCTGAACAGAATGGCAGCGAGTGCACAGGCCAGTGGATGCTTGGTCAATCTGAATGCGGTCTGCCTCACGGGCTCCCCTGTCTTGTTTGTCTGTTACAACCGGGCAATATCGTTATAGATTGCCAAAAACATCAGCATGCCTATGAGCGCCATGCCAATGCGGATCCCCAGCATCTGAGCCTCTTCGGAAAGCGGCTTGCCGCGAATGGCCTCAATGCTGTAGAACAAGATATGGCCACCGTCCAATACCGGAATGGGCAGCAGATTCAGCACGGCCAGCGTGATGCTCAGCTGCGCCAGAAATGTCAGAAAACTGTCCAGCCCCAGGCTGGCCGAGGCCCCGGCAACCTTGGCGATGGTAATCGGTCCGCCGATATTTTCGACCGAGATCATGCCCACCACCATCTTTTTCATGGAGTCGAGCGTCAATACCGTCATGTGCACCATATCACGCCAAGCCTCTGCTACGGCCTCGATCGGCCCGTAGCGTACCTCCCGGACAAGATCTTCGGGCCAGCTCACGGAGCTTGACTGGGCACCGATGACACCATGACCGCCGGATTCGGCATGCGCAGGAATCACACGCAGCGTCAGCCTCGCCCCGCCACGCTCGACCTCGAACTCCAGCGGAACCCCCGCTGAGGCACGCACCGTCTTGACCAGCTCACGCCAGTCCGATACCGGCTCACCATTAATGGCCAGGACCTTGTCGCCCGCCTGGAGACCGCCCTGCTCGGCCGCCCCCCCCGGGATGACCGCCTCGATCACCGGCGGGATGGGCGGCCGGTATGGCACAAGCCCCAGTGCGCCTACGGGATCTGGCCGGACTTCACCGCGCAACCAGTCCTGAACCGAAACGTCGATGTCACGGGCCTCGCCACCTTCACGGGGAACCACGGTCAGGGTCAGTGATGTCGACTCTCCCAGGTTTTCGATAAGCCGCAGATTGATGTCATACCAATCCTGTACCGGGTGCCCATTGATCCGTTCGATAATGGTTTGCACGGGCACCCCGGACTCTGCGGCAGGTGACCCCGGCACCACACTCCCGACAAGCGGCACGACCTTGGTCTGCCCCATGATCGCAATGGCCCAGTACACAACCCATGCAAGCAAGAAGTTGGCCAGCGGCCCGGCGGCCGCGATGGCTATCCGAACACCGACGGGCTTGCGATTGAATGCCTGATCAAGCTGATCCTCGGGCACGGGCGCTTCACGCTCATCCAGCATCTTCACGTAGCCCCCCAGCGGAATGGCAGCTATGACATATTCCGTGCCATCCTTGCCGTACCAGGTCCACAGGGGCGTTCCGAACCCAACAGAGAACCTCAGCACACGTACACCGGTTTTACGCGCAACCCAGAAGTGACCATATTCGTGAAAGGTCACGAGAATACCCAAGGTGACGACCAGGGCCAGCAGGGTATGCAACATTTCCAGCATGAGGGCTCCGTATCAGCTGACTGAGTTCAGCCACGTCCGGGCCGTATGGCGGGCCCATTCGTCAGCTTGCAGTACTGAATCTATGGAATCAGCCGGGGAATTATCCAGCTTCTCCAGCACGTATTCCAGCACATGAGCAATTGTTAAAAAACCGATTCGCTTTGACAGAAATGCCTCAACAGCCACCTCATTGGCAGCATTGAGCACTGCCGGGGCCACGCCGCCGGCTTCGAAGGCCTCCGCCGCCAGCGGCAGGCACCGAAAAACCTGCGAGTCGGGCGGCTCAAACTCAAGTATTCCGGCAGCAAACAGATCAAGCGGCCTGACACCTGCTTTCACACGGGCAGGCCAGGCCAGCCCGAATGCGATGGGTGTTCGCATGTCAGGCACCCCCAGCTGCGCAACGACCGAGCCGTCGGTATACCGCACAGCCGAGTGCACGATGCTCTGGGGATGGACATGCACGCTCACCTGACTGGGCGTGACGCCAAACAGCCAGCAGGCTTCTATCAGTTCAAGCCCCTTGTTCATGAGCGTCGCACTGTCTACCGAAATCTTCCGCCCCATGGACCAGTTGGGGTGAGCACAGGCCTGCTCTGGCGTTACCTCGGCCAGATCGTCAGCCGAACGCCCTCTGAAGGGGCCGCCCGACGCGGTCAGAACCAGTCCGCTGACACCCAATTTGGCAATGTCCGGTCTTTCCCAGAGCCGCTGCGCTTCGGTTGGCAGCGCCTGGAATATGGCATTGTGTTCACTGTCCACGGGTAAAAGTTCGACCTGCCGCTTCGCCACCTCCGCCATGAACAGCTCACCGGACATGACCAGCGCTTCCTTGTTGGCCAGTAGCACACGCGCACCACTGCGGACAGCTTCCAAGGCAGGCAACAGGCCCGCCGCCCCCACAATGGCAGCCACGACAATATCCGCTTCAGCGGCCTGTACGAGCTCGGTTGCAGCCGTTGGCCCCTGGAGTACACGAGTACCGGACGGAAAGGCATCCTGATCCGGTGCCGACCCTGTCACGGCCACCCACGGACAGGCAAACTCGCGGGCTATCTCCGCCAGCCTGTCCACCTGCGTGTGCCCCGTGACACCGGCCAGCTCGTAACGATCCGGGTGCTGCCGGAGAATGTCCAGCGTGCTCCGGCCAATGGAGCCGGTCGCCCCAAGCACGACCACGCGCTTCACAGCTGAACCCACCCCAGCTGCAATGCTGCAAACAGGAACAGGGGCGACGATGCGGTGATACTGTCGATGCGATCAAGCACCCCGCCATGTCCGGGCAGCAGTGCGGAGCTGTCCTTGATGCCCGCCTCGCGCTTGGCCAGACTCTCCATCAGGTCGCCCAGGATGGAAATGACACCGCATCCCAGCGCGACACCCACCCATACCATGAGCCGGGTTCCCTCCAGCGCCAACCAGCCACCTCCGACTGCCGAGGCGAATATACCGACAGCGGCCAGACCACCCACCGCCCCTTCGATGGACTTGCCGGGGCTGACCCGTGGTGCAAGTTTGTGACGCCCCAATGCCTTGCCCGCAAAGTAGGCTCCCACATCAGCGCACCAGACGATTGCCAGGCTGTACAACAACAACCATGCAGCATGTTCCGGACCCACGCCCAGCGTGCTCCAGTCCGCCTGGCGCAACCCCGTCACAGCGACCCACGTCGGCACCAGAATCAGGTAACCCACCGCGAGCCTCAATCCGCGGTTTCGCCAAGCGTGGGCAGAGACGGGATACAGTTTTACCAGCACGGCAGCAATTACCCACCAGAGCAACGCGGCTGCCAGCACGGTTTCAGGTTGCCGATGAGCCACCAGCACCAACGCCGGCACCAGCGTCAGGGCATACAGAACGCGTTGCCACTGAACAGTCAGACCGGCCATGCGTGCCCACTCCCAGCCAGCGAGCACCACGACGCCTCCGATCACGCCACTGAAATACTGAGGAGAAAGCCCGAACAAGGCCCAGAGAAACAGTGGCGCCAGAATGAGAGCTGTCACAATCCGCTGCTTCAGCACAGCTCACCCCCTTGGCGGCGCGCATCGACCTGCTCGTCTGTCTGACCAAAACGGCGCTTGCGTCGGGAATAGGCCTCAAGCGCACGCGTCATTTCTTCCTTTCTGAAGTCCGGCCAGAATACATCTGCAAAATAGAACTCGGCGTAGGCCAGCTGCCAGAGCATGAAGTTGCTGATACGCAATTCGCCTGCCGTCCTGATCATCAGGTCAGGGGCCGGCAAATCCGCCAGGGCCGTGTATCGATGCAGAACCGATTCATCGATCCGATCAGGTGAGAGCTCGCCGCGTGCCACGGCTTCAGCGACTTGTCGGGCTGCCTGCGCCATGTCCCAGCGACCACCGTAATTGGCAGCAATCACAAGCGTCATGCCGGTATTTTGAGCGGTCAGTGCCTCGGCGCGCTCCATGCGTTCCTGCAGTTCCTGACTGAAGGCGCTGCGATCACCAATAATCCGCAAGCGCAGATTGTTCCGGTGAAGCCGCTTCACTTCGCGATCCAGTGCAACCAGGAACAACCGCATCAGCGCGCTGACCTCATCCTTGGGGCGACGCCAGTTCTCGCTGCTGAAGGCGAACAGTGTCAGGACCTCGATACCTGCACGCGCACAGGTTTCCACGACGTCCCGCACTGCATCAACACCCGCCTTGTGCCCGGCAACACCCGGCAGGTGCCGCTGGCGGGCCCAGCGATTGTTGCCATCCATGATAATGGCCACATGCCGCGGAATGCCGGGCGCCTCCAGCGGAACTTCCGAATAATCTGTCATGATACCTGCCTGTGTCCGTCAGACCTCCATGAGGTCCTTTTCCTTGACGGCCAGCGCCTCGTCCACCTTGGCTACATAGGTATCGGTCAGCTTCTGGATCTGGTCCAGCGCCTTCTTCTCATCATCTTCGGAGATTTCCTTCTCCTTGAGCAGCTCCTTGATATCCGCATTGGCATCACGACGCACATTGCGGATGGAGACCCGCGCGGACTCGGCCTCCTGGCGCGCCTGTTTTACCAGCTCCTTGCGGGTTTCTTCGGTCAGGGCAGGCATGTGAACACGAATCACGTCACCCGAGGTTGACGGATTGAGCCCCAGGTCAGACTTCATGATGGCCTTTTCAATCTGCGGCACCATGGACTTTTCCCAGGGTGAAATTGCCAGGGTACGCGCATCCTCGGCGTGAACATTGGCCACCTGGGTCACGGGTGTGTCCGAACCGTAATAGGACACCATGACACTGTCCAGAAGGTTCGGGTGAGCACGCCCGGTACGAATTTTTGCAAAGGCATTGCCGAGCGCTTCAAGCGCCTTCTTCATGCGCGCTTCAGCATCCTGTTTGATTTCGTTGATCACGGCTGAGTCCTCACTCTATCAGTGTGCCTTCGTTCTCGCCCACGACGATATTGAGCAACGCGCCGGTCTTGTTCATGTTGAACACACGCACCGGCATATCATGATCGCGACACAGGCAGATGGCAGTCAGATCCATTACACCCAGCTTGCGATCGAGCACCTCGTCGTAGGTCAGTCGATCAAATTTGGTGGCAGACGGATCCTTCACCGGGTCAGCAGTATACACTCCGTCCACCTTGGTCGCCTTGAGCACCAGATCCGCCTCGATTTCAATCGCCCTCAGACAGGCCGCCGAATCGGTGGTGAAAAACGGGTTCCCGGTACCGGCACAGAAGATTACCACGTCTCCGTCCTTCAGGTCACGGATCGCGCGGCGGCGGTCATACACATCCACCACACCACTCATGGGAATGGCAGACATCACGCGGGTGGAAATATTGGAGCGCTCCAGGGCATCCCGCATTGCCAACCCGTTCATGACAGTCGCCAGCATACCCATGTGATCGCCGGTCACCCGGTCCATGCCTGCTTCCTGAAGAGCCTGCCCGCGAAACAGATTCCCCCCGCCAATCACCAACCCGACCTGCACACCAATTCCGATCAGCTGGCCAATCTCGAGCGCCATCCGGTTGAGTACCTTCGGATCGATACCAAAGCTCTGGTCGCCCATCAGGGCCTCGCCACTGAGCTTGAGCAATACGCGCTTGTAACGCGGCTGGGTATTGTGTTGTGCAGGCATAGTGTGCTCCGGTCAGTTTCCGATGTTCAGATAGCAAACCGGCGAGAGCAGCCAGGCCAACTCTCGCCAGTTCGGGGTGAATGCACGAAGCAGATCAGTCCTTGTTCAGGCCTGCTGCCGCCGCGACTTCTTCAGCAAAGTTGCTTTCCTGCTTCTCGATACCTTCGCCAACACCGTAGCGAATCATGGCAACCACCTTGGCACCGGCCTTTTCAACCAGCTTGCCAACCTTGGTATCAGGATCCTTGACGAACGGCTGTTCGAGCAGGCTGATTTCCGCCACGAACTTGTTCAGGCGACCCTCAACCATCTTGGCGATAATCTCGGCGGGCTTGCCACTTTCAGCAGCCTGCGCCTCGTAGATTTCACGCTCCTTGGCCAGCACGTCTTCAGATACATCTTCACGCGCGATGAACTGCGGGTTGACTGCAGCCACGTGCATGGCGATGTCCTTGGCCAGCTCCTCGTCGCCACCTTCCAGGCCGATCAACACACCGATCTTGGAGTTGCCGTGCACGTAGGCAGCAACCACAGGTGCTTCGACTGCAGCGATGCGGCGCACGGTAATATTCTCGCCGATCTTCTGTACCAGCGCCTGACGCGCCTGTTCCAGCGCGCCCTCCATCAGCGCCGCAACGTCGGTTTGCTTGTTGGCAAACGCGGCTTCAGCCACTTGCTCAACGAAGGCCTTGAAGTTGTCGTCACGGGCCACGAAGTCCGTCTCACTGTTGACTTCGACCAGCTGAGCGTAACCGTCACCCACCTTGGCAGCCACCACGCCGTCCGCAGAGACACGCCCTGCTTTCTTGGCGGCCTTCATGCCACTGCTCTTGCGCAGGTTTTCGATTGCCAGCTCGATGTCACCGTCTGCCTCAACGAGTGCCTTCTTGCACTCCATCATGCCCAGACCGGTGCGCTCTCTCAGTTCTTTTACCAGGGAAGCACTAATTGCTGCCATGTTTGAATCCTCTGTCTGCAATAATGATGTCAGGGGAGGATCACTCCCCTGCCGGATCAGGCGTTGCTGTCAGCGTCGGCGTCTTGTGCAGCCGGCTCTTCGCTGACTTCGACAAACTCGTCTTCACCTACACCCTGCTGCGCGCCTTCAATGCAGGCATCCGCAATGACCTTGGCATAAATCTGGATCGCGCGAATGGCGTCATCGTTGCCCGGAATCACCAGATCAACACCGTCCGGGTTGCTGTTGGTATCTACAACCGCGATCACGGGAATGCCCAGCTTGTTGGCTTCCTGGATGGCGATGCGCTCGTGGTCTGCGTCGATCACAAACAGCGCATCCGGCAGACCGCCCATATCCTTGATACCACCGATGCTGCGCTCGAGCTTTTCCATCTCGCGCGTTCGCATCAGGACTTCTTTCTTGGTCAGCTTGTCGAAAGTACCGTCCTGGCTCTGAGTTTCCAGATCGCGCAGGCGCTTGATGGACTGACGAATGGTCTTGTAGTTGGTGAGCATGCCGCCGAGCCAGCGATGGTTCACGTAGGGCATGCCAGCACGGATCGCTTCTTCCTTGATGATCTTGGAAGCAGAACGCTTGGTACCCACGAAGAGCACCTTGTTCTTGCGCGCGGCACGCTCCTTGACAAACTTGACCGCCTCTTCCAGGGCCGGAACGGTTTTTTCCAGATTGATGATATGAATCTTGTTGCGAGCCCCGAAGATGTACTTGCGCATCTTGGGATTCCAGAAACGGGTCTGATGCCCGAAGTGTACGCCTGCTTTCAGCAGGTCACGCATGCTGACTTGACTCATTGATTTACCTTAATGTCATTGGGTTAGGCCTCCGCACACCCCATGATCCAACCCGAAGGCACCCTGAACCATGTGACGGCGTGCGTGTGTAATAGCCCTTGCTTCAGGCAAAGGGCGCGCGCTTTATACCACAAACACCCTCAAAAATAAAGCCAAGCCAGCTCTTGAACTGAGCACCAATGTGACAGAAGGCCCCCGCCAAGCTACAATACCCTGCCTTTTCACTGGGACGAACCGGGTAACCTTTCTTATATGAGCGTCATAATCAAAACCCCTGAAGAAATCGAGAAAATGCGTGTAGCCGGCCGACTGGCGGCCGAGGTACTGGAGATGATCGGCCCGCACGTGCAACCCGGCGTCACGACCGGTGAGCTGGACCGCATCTGCCACGACTACATTGTCAATCAGCAGAACGCCATTCCGGCCCCCCTGAATTACAAGGGGTTTCCCAAGTCCATCTGCACCTCAGTCAACCAGGTGATCTGTCATGGCATCCCCAGCGACAAGAAGGTGCTGAAAAGTGGCGACATCATCAACATCGACATCACTGTCATCAAGGATGGCTACCACGGTGATACCAGTGCCATGTTCTTTGTCGGTGAGCCCAAGCCCGCCGCAGAGCGACTGGTGAGAATCACCCAGGAGTGCCTGTACAAGGGCATTGCCCTGGTGAAACCCGGCGCACGACTGGGCGATATCGGACATACCATTCAGCAATACGCCGAGTCCAACTACTATTCCGTGGTACGTGAATATTGCGGTCACGGCATCGGAAAGGGCTTTCATGAAGACCCTCAGGTCATGCACTACGGGACGCCAGGTACCGGACTGGTGCTGAAGCCGGGCATGACCTTCACCATCGAGCCGATGATCAACCAGGGCAAGCGCCATTGCAAGCTGCTGCCGGATGGCTGGACGGTCGTCACCAAGGACCGCAAGCTTTCCGCACAGTGGGAGCATACGCTGCTCGTGACGGAAACCGGATGCGAAGTCCTGACACTTCGTAACGGAGAAGTCATTCCGGGAGTGACAGATGGAAGCCCCGCATGATGCAAGCCAGCGTGGATGCCAGCCTGAGTGAGTTCACCCGGGCACTGGCCAGAAGCGAGCCGAAACCCGCCGAGCTGAGGAAACATCTGGCAGCACTGCAAGCTGAGCTGGATGAAGCGTTCGATGCCGGGGTAGACGTTGAACTTCTGATCCATGCACGCAGCGCGGCCGTGGATGCCGTCATACAGAGGCTCTGGAACAGTCAGAGCTGGCCGGAAGGGGAGCGGATCGCTCTGCTCGCATCAGGCGGCTACGGCCGGGGCGAGTTGCTGCCCCACTCCGATATTGACCTGCTGGTCCTGATGGATGACGGGTGTGACCCGGAAGCGTATCGCGACACACTGGAGCGCTTTGTGCCCCTTCTCTGGGACCTGAAGCTGGATATCGGCCTGAGCGTCCGCACGGTTTCGGAAACCATCTCTCAGGCTGCGTCAGACATCACCATCGCCACCAATCTGCTGGAAACACGCACGATTGCCGGCTCGGAGCAACTGCGCCGAAAAATGAGCGAGCGCGCCTACTCGGATGAGACATTCACTGACCGGGCCTTCTACCTTGCCAAACGCGAAGAACAACGCGCCCGCCATGAAAAGTACGGGGATACGGAGTACAACCTGGAGCCCAACGTCAAGACCTCTCCCGGCTCGCTGCGCGATATTCAGACCCTGAACTGGATTACCCGCCGCCATTTCGGCTTCGATCCCGAAGGCCGGGAAGACTACTCCTTTCTGACACCAGATGAGCGCAAGCTTCTGACCGACGGTGAGCGGTTTCTGTGGCAACTGCGCTGGGCGCTGCACAGTCTGGCCGGACGCAACGAGAACCGCCTGTTGTTTGACCTCCAGCTGGGCGTAGCGGAAAAGTTGCGCTATGAAGATGGCGCGGACGGCAGCAAGGTGGAGCGCATGATGCAGCGATACTATCGCTATGCGCTCGGATTGGCAGAGCTGAATGACGTCGTGTTGCAATACTATGATCAGGTCATTCTGGGCGAATCGGCACAAAGCACCCCCATTCCGCTCAACAAGCGCTTCCAGATCGTCAATGACTACATCGAGGTCACTCATGACCGGGTCTTCGGGCACTACCCCTTCGCCCTGATCGAAATCTTCCTGATGATGGCGCAGCATCCGGAGATAAGGGGGATACGGGCCAGCACCATTCGCCTGATGCGAGAAGAACGCCACCTGATTGATGACGATTTCCGCTCGGATCTGCGCGTGACCTCGCTGTTCATGGAAATACTCAAGACACCGCACGCCCTTCACAAGACGCTGTCCCGCATGAAACGGTATGGCATCCTGGGACGTTATCTGCCGGAGTTCGGGCGGATCGTCGGCAAGATGCAGCACGACCTCTTTCATATCTATACGGTGGATGCACATACCATCAAGGTCATCCGCAACATGGTTTCCCTGCAGTCGCCCAGCAGTTTCGAGAAATTCCCCCTGGCGTCCCGGCTGGTCCACCGGCTGCCCAAGCTGGAACTGCTCTACATTGCCGGGCTTTACCATGACATCGCCAAGGGCCGCGGAGGCGATCACTCCGAGCTGGGCGCGGAAGAAGTGGAGGCCTTTTGCCGCCGCCATCATTTGAGTGAACGTGATACACGACTCGTATCCTGGCTCGTACGCCATCACCTCCTGATGTCCATGACTGCGCAACGCAAGGATCCATCCGACCCGGAAGTCGTGCATGAATTCGCTCGCATGATCGACTCCCAGGTTCACCTGGATTATCTGTATACCCTGACCGTGTGCGACATCAGCGCCACCAATCCCAAGCTCTGGAACACCTGGCGCGGTGCCTTGCTGCGTCAGCTGTACACGGAGACGGTACGCGTCATGCGCAAGGGGCTGGACTCCCCCCTGGACAGGCTGGGCTGGATTCAGGCGACACAGTCGGAGGTGCGCGAGATCCTGCAGAGCCAGGGATTCGGTGACGCCGAAATTGATGCCCTGTGGAGCAGGCTTGAACCTGAATACTTCATGCAGGATTCCACGACGGAAATTGCCTGGCAGACGGCGGCACTGTTGCGCCATAGTGATGCTCAACAACCTTTGGTGCTGATTCGGGATGCCAAGGGCGGTGCTGCACAGGGTTATGTCCAGATCCTGATACACACGCCGGCCTCCGAAGCTCTGTTTGCAGCCACCACCGCAACGCTTGAGCAGTTGGGGCTGAACATTGCCGAAGCACGTATCTACAGTCACTCCAGTGACCAGACTCTGAGCACCTTTGTGGTCGCAGCAGAAGACGGGCATCCCCTGTCTCATGCAGAACGCCGACACATCAAGACCGAACTGGCCGAGGCCCTGGATGACCCGGGTGACTTTTCCGAGATCATCCACCGGCGGACATCACGAAAGCTCAAGCACTTTGCCTTCCCGACCGAAGTGACATTTTCCAATGACACCGTGCACCAGCGCACGCTGATGGAAGTGATCACACCTGACCGGCCCGGCCTGCTGGCCCGCATTGGCCGGGTGCTGCTGGATCTGGGCATCCGACTGGTCAGCGCACGCATTGCCACTCTTGGCGAACGTGTCGAGGACGTGTTCGTGATTACCGACCCGGCAGGCGGGCCGATTCGTGATGCTGAGCTCTGCGCCAAGACTGCAAATGCCCTGAAGTCAGCACTCGACAACCTGGGGCAAGAGCCTGATCGCGGGCGATAGCCGCCTGCCGGACAATGACAACACATCAAAATACAACGCTCTTCCATGAATCCTGTAATCGATACACTCAAACCCTACCCATTCCAGAGGCTGACGAAGCTCCTGGAACACATCGAGCCACCGGCTGAGCTTGCTCCCATTCGCCTGTCGATTGGCGAACCCATGCATGCCCTGCCCGCTCTCGCGCATGAGGCGCTTCGGCACGAGGCGGAACGCTTCAACCGCTATCCGACCACCCGGGGTGAAGACTTTCTGCGAGAAGCCATCGCCCAATGGCTGAGCATGCGCTTCGGTATTCCCCCTGAAAACCTGAATACCGGCCGCCATATTCTGCCCGTCGCCGGCACGCGAGAAGCGCTGTTTTCCTTCACCCAGGCAGCCATCGATCGAAGCAGCTCCCCCCTCGTGGTCATGCCCAATCCCTTTTATCAGATTTACGAAGGGGCGGCTTTGCTCGCAGGTGCAGAGACGCATCTCATGCCGTGCACAGCAGAGAACGATTATCTTCCTGACCTTGACAGTGTTCCGGAAAGCGTCTGGCGGCGCTGCCAGATACTTTTCCTGTGCACCCCCGGCAACCCGACGGGCGCCGTCATGCCACGGGCACAGCTTGAGCACGCCATCGAGCTGGCCCACCGGTACGATTTCGTCATCGCTTCGGACGAGTGTTACAGCGAAATCTACCCGGATGAGGATCAGCCTCCTCCCGGCCTGCTGGAGGTCTCGGAGCGCATGGGGAACACCGGGTTTTCACGATGCGTCGTCTTTCATTCGCTGTCGAAACGATCCAATGCACCCGGGCTGCGTTCCGGCTTTGTTGCAGGTGATGCGGACATACTGGAGCCCTACTTCCGCTACCGCACCTACCATGGTGCCACGCTGGCGCTTCCGGTTCAGGCAGCCAGTGCAGCACTGTGGGCCGATGAAGCGCATGTAAGGGCCAACCGCGCCGCCTACCGGAGAAAGTTTCAGACGTTCATGTCGACGCTGGAAGATGTCTGGCCTCAGCGGCAAACGGATGCAGGCTTCTATCTCTGGCCGCAAACTCCCTTGGATGATGAGACGTTCACGCGCCTGTTATACGAGCACTGCCATATTACCGTGC
>RFIV01000202.1 GCA_003695085.1 Gammaproteobacteria bacterium | reverse complement strand
CGTGGGCGAGGTCTGGCCCTTGGTCAGGCCGTAGATACCGTTGTCAAAGAGGATATAGGTGATATCCAGGTTGCGACGTGCCGCATGGGGCACATGCGCTCCGCCGATGGCAAACCCGTCCCCGTCACCGCCGACGACCACAACATTCAGGTTGTCATTGGCGACCTTGATGCCCGTCGCCATGGGCAAGGCCCGACCATGCAGCGAGTGCACGCCATAGGTATCGATGAAGAACGGAAAGCGCGAGGCACAACCAATACCGGACACCACCACCGTGTCTTCCTTCTTGTAGCGCAGCCGGCGGAAGGCAGTCGTCAGCGCATCCTGAATGCCGAAATAGCCGCACCCGGGACACCAGGTCGGCAGCGTATGGGAGCGGTAGTCGAGCTTGCCACTCTCGTGGACTTCAATCAGCTTCTCTTCAAGGTAGACGGGTTTTTCAATGCTCATGCCACTTCTCCCGCTGTGTGAGGCTGTGCGTTGCCGGCGGTTTCCGCCAGATTCCGGATGGCCTGTATGATGTCATCCACCTGCATCGGCGCCGCCGGTGTGCGCGTCAGCGAATGCACCGGCATGCCTGTATGGCCGGACACCAGTTTGGCGAACTGGCCTTCGTAATTCACCTCGGGCACCAGCACCACATCACAATCGTTCATGAAATCCTTCACGGCCTCCACCGGGAAGGGCGACAGCATGACCACCTTCATGGACGCACAGGCAATGCCCTGCTTGCGACACGCGATGATGGCCTCCAGGATCTCGCCATAGGTGGACCCCCAGCCGAGCACGCCCACGCGTACCTTGCCCTCATCTCCGAAGCGCTTGTACTTGGTCAGGTCCGGATGCTCCAGCGCGCCCAGCAGCTTCTTGTGCCGCTTCTCGCTCATGCGGGTGTGGGTGTCGCCGTCAAAGGCGGCACGGCCCCGCTCATCATGCTCCAGCCCGGTAATCACGTGGATGCCATGCTCCTCACCCGGGACGGCCCGCGGGCTGATAAAGTCCTCGGTGATCTCGAACCGGTGATAAGGCCGGGACTGGTCCCGCTGGGTCAGCGGTTTGGAGCAGTTCAGCTCGAACGGATTGCTTGCCGGCAACTCCACCGCTTCAAAGCGATTGGACAGGTACAGGTCGAGCAACACGATTACCGGTGTCTGGAACTTTTCCGCCAACTCGAAGGCCTTGCCCGCGCAGCGGTAGCAGCCGTCCACATTGGTGGGCGCCAGCACAATGCGCTGGCCGTCCCCGGCGACACCGTGCACCGCCAGGTTGAGGTCGGATTGCTCGGTCTTGGTCGGCATCCCCGTACTCGGCCCGCCCCGCTGGGAGACGAAGAATACTGACGGCACTTCGGCCATGGCGGCCATGCCCAAGACTTCCGTCATCAGCGCCAGCCCCGGCCCGGAAGTGGAGGTGGCCGAGCGGCTGCCGGCAAACCCTGCCCCGACCACGGCTGCGGCCGCAGAGATTTCGTCTTCTGTCTGAATCAGGCGACCGCCGTGCCTGGGCATTTCGACGGCCAGCCCTTCCATGATGGAGGTGGCCGGTGTAATGGGATAGCCGAAGAAGGTGCTGATATTAGCCTGCAAACAGCCTTTGACGATGGCCTGATTGCCATTCATCATCACCAGCTCGGTGCCGATCCGGTCCTTGCGCGGTTGCCCGATATGGCTGAAATCCAGCCTCAGGGTGTCGCGTCCCAGCGCATACCCCAGGTCAAAGGCCTTGAGGTTGGTTTCCGTCACGGCAGCGGCCTTGCCCCGGAACTTGTCGGAAATGGTCTTGTGGAAGGCATCGGCCGGCAGGCGATAGAGCCCGGCAATATAGCCCACCACCACCACGTTGCGGGATTTGACGCCACTGGTGGCTCGCTCTGACAGCTCCCTCAGCGGCAGGCCGTACCCGATATGTGCCGGTTTGATGTGCGCAGAAATGTGGGCGCCGTTTTCCACCTGGGCAATGGGGGTGTCTTCATACACCACCAGGCCATAATCCTTCACCTCCCCCACGTGCGGGATGGCATGGCTGTCATCCAGCGATACCAGCATGTCTGACCGGGGCTTGATGGAGTACATCTGCTCGGTGGTAAAGCGGGCCCGCGAGATACATTTGCCGAAGCCGCGGATTTCAGGAGGGTATTCGTCGAAGGCGATGACGTTGTACCCCATGCGGGCCAGCGTTGTCTTGAGGATATCGCCGGCAGCGATGGTACCGTCACCTGCAGAGCCGCAGATGGCGATCTGGATATCGGTTTCTGATTGTGCATTGTTGTTCATTGTTCTTTCACCTGCATGCCGCGTGTTGGCCGGATCCGGGGCCAGACTAGTCAAAGTCCCAGAAGGGGGACGTCAGGTTGCCGTGCTCATCCAGCCCGACGTCGCCTTCACTGAAGGTGTTGATGACCTCGTGTCCCCCGGCCATGTTGATGGCCGCGACGCGCCCCATGTTCTTGACGCTGTTCCACTCGTAGGACACCCGGTACTGGTTCTCTTCCGGGGACCAGATCTGGCAGACATCGCCCGCCGCCCAGATGTTTTCGTCGCTGGTCTGAAGCTCCGGCGTGCACAGAAGTCCGCGCTGGACATCCAGCCCGGCATGGGCCATGAAATCCAGCTTGGGCATCAGCCCGTAACAGCCCAGCACCACATCGGCCGTGTACACACTTTCGTCTTCACAGATCACACGGCGCGGTGAAAGTCCCGCCTCGCCCTGTTCGATACGCACGACCTTCTTGCCATTGACCAGATCAAAGCCGGCCTTCTCCAGCGCGTGGTAATACGGGGTCGGGTCGCGCTCGCCCAATTTGTGCGGCCAGAACAGGTGGACGTCGGTAATCAGCGTCACCCGATAGCCGAGCTGAATGAGCTTCTGTCCCAGATAGATGCCCATCATGTCACCACCGAGCATGACCACCTGACCGGCTTCGGGCAGATCCTGCTTCAGCCTCACGGCATCTTCGAAACTGCCAAACGGATGGATCAGCCCGCGATAGTCACGCAGATCCTCGGGCAGGTAGCCGCCCCCGCCGCTGGCGACCAGCAGCTTGTCATAGGGCAGCCACTCCTTGTGTTTCAGCCCGATCATCTTGCGCCCGGTGTCCACGCTGGTCACCAGCGTATTGCGCCGCAGGGTGATGCGCATCTCTTCATAATACTCCGGTGGGTGGGCCAGCAGCTCGCGCCAGTCCTCCACGCCGTCCAGCACCCGGAACAGGTTGTAGCGGGGAATGTAGGGCAACCGGTCGGCGGCCACGACGGTGATCCGGCATTCCGGGTCGTTCTCCCTGAGATGGCGCGTCGCTTCGTTGCCGGCCGGACCATTTCCGATGATTACATAATGCTGCTCAGTCACGTTAGCGTCCTCGCGCCTCAGGAAACATCCTGGTTGAACATTTCATTACGGGTGATGGAGATGCACTGAGTCGGGCAGACCTTGTAACAGGCGCCGCAGCGGATGCACTCCTTGTTGTCGATCCAGATGGCGCCCACATCCTTCCAGTCCCTGGTCTCCTGAAGCGCACCATAGGTCCCGTCCGCCTTGATCTCGACGCCTTCCACCATCTTGATGCAGTTCCGGGGGGCCACCTCGATGCAGGCACGGCAGTAGATGCAGTTGTCCACGTCAATTTCGTAACGCAGGTAGCAGAGGTAGCAGCGCTTGGCCTCCTCCTCGGCAATGTCTTTCGGATAGCCGGTTTCCACCTCGTTTGCAAGGCTTTCCAGGCGCTCGGGCACGGGAATGGTGGGTATTTCCTGAAGCGGGATGAAATCCCAGGCCCGCTCACGCAACGGCGCTTCGACCGCCTCGATCTTGACCACCTTCTTGCGCCGCACCTTGCCCATCAGCCACTGGTCCATCTTCAGGGCGATATCCCGCCCGTGGCCGATGGCCTTGATGACCGTGGACGGGCCACTGACATAATCGCCGGCGGCAAATACACCTTCAACGGACGTCATGCCATTTTCGGCTATGCGGACATTGCCCCAGCGATCCAGATCCATCGGCATGTCGAGATAGTCATTGACGGTTTTCTGGCCGATGGCGATCAGCAGCGTGTCACACTCGATCTCGAACTCCGAGCCTTCAATGCCCAGCGCCTGCCTGCGGCCTTCAGCGCGCCAGCCCCCGAGACGATTCTGGATGAAGCGCACGCCCCGCAGCTTGCCAT
>RFIV01000201.1 GCA_003695085.1 Gammaproteobacteria bacterium | reverse complement strand
TCCTCTCACTGTGTGCGTGGACAAGGTGGCGGCCAGCGGCGGCTATCTGATGAGCTGCCTGGCCAACAAGCTGGTCGCCGCACCCTTTGCGATTGTCGGGTCGATTGGGGTCGTTGCCCAGTTGCCCAACTTCCATCGTCTGCTCAAGAAGCACGATATCGATTACGAAATCTTTACCGCGGGCAAATACAAGCGTACGGTCACTCTGTTCGGTGAAAACACCGAGGAGGGACGCGCCAAGTTCAAACAGGACCTGGAAGAAACACACGCACTGTTCAAGGATTTTGTTGCTCGCTATCGCCCGCATGTGGACATCGAATCGGTTTCCCAGGGGGATATCTGGTATGGCACCCGTGCCTTGGATATTGGTCTGATTGACGCCATCAGCACCAGCGATGATTATCTGGTGTCACTGGCCGAAGAGCGCAAGGTCTTCCGCGTGGACTGGGTAGAAAAGAAATCCCTGCCCGAAAGACTGGGGATCGGGCTGGCTTCGGCAGCCGGACAACTGGTGACGCGTTTGCATCGCCTGTTGCCGGTCAATTCGGCCTGAACACTCTACGGACTAATTGAGGGGAAACACGATGTCTGAATACCGCGCCTGGCGTGTATACGAAGAGGATGGCCAGTTCAAGGGTCGAATCGAAGCGCTCGACACAGATGATCTGCCTGCCGGCGAGGTGCTCATTGACGTCAAGTGGTCGTCTCTGAACTACAAGGATGCACTGTCTGCCTCTGGCAACAAGGGCGTGACCCGCAAGTACCCGCATACGCCGGGCATTGATGCAGCCGGTGTGGTGCTGGAAAGTGCAGATAGCCGGTTCAAGCCGGGTGATGAGGTCATTGTGACCGGGTTTGATCTGGGCATGAATACACCGGGCGGGCTGGGCGAGCGCATTCGTGTGCCTGCGGGCTGGGTAATTGCCTGTCCTGCGGGATTGGATCTGCGGCAGGCCATGGTGCTGGGAACGGCGGGACTCACGGCAGGCTTGTCGGTTGCGGCCCTGATGGAGCGTGTGAAGCCGGAACATGGCCCGGTTCTGGTCACCGGCGCCTCCGGCGGAGTGGGGATGGTCGCGGTCGCCTTGCTTGCGAAGCTCGGCTTTGAGGTGGAGGCGGTGTCCGGCAAGGCGAATGCTTCGCAGCCTCTGAAACAGCTTGGCGCCTCCCGGGTCAGTGGCCGGGATCGTGTGGACAGCTTGCCCGGCAAACCGCTGCTCAAGCCCGAGTGGGCGGGCGTGGTGGACACGGTCGGCGGGGCACCCCTGGGCCGACTGATCAGCGCCACGGCACATTCTGGTGCGTTGACGACCTGCGGCATGGTGGCCGGCATCAGCTTCGAATCCAGCATTTTCCCGTTCATTCTGAGGGGCGTAACGCTCTACGGTATCGATTCAGTGGAAATTCCGTTGGCGCGCAAAGCCGACATCTGGGCGAAGTTTGCCGGAGAGTGGGCCGTGGATCTGAGCCCCATTACCCATGAGACCGGGCTGGAAGGCGTGGGTGAAGCGGTTGCATCGCTGCTCGACGGCACGCACTCAGGGCGCACCGTCGTCCGCCACGCATCGGCCTGATTGAGGCCTCAATCCCGCCTCAACGCATCAGAAATGGCGATGGGGCTGGGATACTTCAGTATCACCATGTACGTGTTCAGTGCGAACATGGCAATTGCGGCGGTCTGTACCAACATGGCCGCCCGATCTCCCATCAGGCCCTGACTCTGGGCAAGAAACACCAGTAACAGAGAAAACTCGGAGATCTGCCCCAGTCGCACCCCCACTTCCTGTGCATCGTGGGGCTTTTCACCTGTCCAGATCAGCAGCTGCCGGAATACGAGCGGCTTGATGATCAGCAAGGCGGCACTGAGCGCCAGTGCAGCCATCCACACTTCCGCGAGCAGTGCCGGATTGAAGCCCGCGCCCAGGGTAAAGAAGAACATGACCAGAAAAAAATCTCGCAGGGGCTTGAGACTTTCCGCGATATAGCGGGTAACCGGGGTGGTGGCCAGACTGACGCCCCCTATGAAGGCACCGATTTCCAGAGACAGGCCAGCCGCTTCGGCGCCTGCTGCGCATGCGAGGCACCAGCCTATGGTGAGCAGAAACAGATACTCGTGATAACGATCGAACTTGCGCAAAAGCGGCAGCACCGCGAATCTGACGCCAAGCATCGCCCCCGCTGCGAGCAAGGGCAGTCCGATGAGCGTCCGGGCCAATGTCAGCCCGATATCACCCTGGCCGGAGTTGGATATGAATATCAGTGCCATGATGGCGATGAGGTCTTGCAGAAGCAGCAAGCCGACTACCAGCTCGCCCGTGTGCCGGTGATGCAGAACGGTGGTGGGCAAAAGCTTGATCCCGATAATCGTACTGGAAAAGATCACCGCAAGCCCGATCAGCACGGATTCCGAGACCGGCCAGCCGAAAAGCCAGGCCACGCCAAAGCCCGCCCCCCAGAACGCAATAGATGAACCGACTGCCACGCCGCTGGCCTGCCTGAGTACGTGCAGCAAGGCCTTGGGTTGCATGTCCAGTCCGAGCAGGAACAACAGGAAAATGATGCCGATTTCAGCGATCTGGCTCAGCAGTGAGGCATCTGTGATCCACTGGGAGCCATAAGGTCCGATGAGAATACCCAGCAGAATATAGGCAAGAATGACGGGCTGGCGGGTAAACAGTGCCACGGAAGCCAATACTGCGGCACCGGAAAAGATCAGAAAAACAGAATGTACCAGATGCGCTTCCATTCGGGCTCCGCCAGAGGGTTTTCCCAAGTATAACGGCTGGTGGGGGCGGCGCGAAGGGGAAACAGGGCCCCTTCGGCCAGGTTGCGCAGTCAGGTCAGCGCTGCGTGGTTCTCCGGGTCAGCCTGCGCGACGACGGAAAAGAGGCAACGGTTGATCGACGGCCGCCTGATAGGCATCGGAAAAGGTCTCAAGACCTTTCAGAGCGTCCTGCAGATCTTCTGTCTCGGGCAGCGCGAAGGCGTTGAAGCCACACCGCTTGAGATAGAAGAGGTTGTCCTTGAAGATATCACCCATGGCACGCAGGGCCCCTTTAAAGCCATAGCGTTCGCGAAGCAGGCGCCCGATGCTGTAGCCCCTTCCATCTGCAAAGGTGGGGAAGTGCACGGCAATGACGGCGAAGCGGTTGACGTCATCTGCAATATCTTCGGGGGCCTCGTCCGAGTCGAGCCAGACCCCCAGCGAGTCGCGGTCACGCATGCTCAGCGCCTCTTTCTGGGCCAGCCAGGTCGACAGCGGCACGATAACGTGGGCCTGAGGGATGCTCTGGCTTTCGGGCATGCTGGTTTTCGGCAGCGTCTGCCAGACATCCTCGATAATCTGACCGTCTTTAATCAGCTTCGGCATAGACGCGCTCCTTGAACGGCTTGAGACCAATTCTGCGATACACATCGATGAAGGCTTCGTCACCTTCGCGGTGCTCGGTGTAAACACTGACGATTTTTTCAATCACTTCGGGCATCTGTTCGCGCGCAAAGGAGGGCCCGAGAATCTTGCCCAGAGAGGCATCCTGACCGGCATTGCCGCCCAACGATACCTGGTACCACTCCTCGCCCTTCTTGTCGACGCCCAGAATACCGATGTGGCCTACATGATGGTGTCCGCAGGCGTTCATGCAGCCTGAAATGTTCAGGTCGATGTCACCCAGGTCATAAAGGTAGTCCAGATCGTTAAACCGCTGCTGGATAGCTTCGGCCACGGGAATGGACTTGGCATTGGCCAAGGCGCAGTAATCACCGCCCGGACAGCAGATCACGTCGGTCAGCGTGCCCAGATTCGGGG
>RFIV01000200.1 GCA_003695085.1 Gammaproteobacteria bacterium | reverse complement strand
CCAGTTCGACTGTTCGGTCTTTGACGGACATTACGTCACGGGCGACATTACCGACGAATACCTGAATCGTCTTGAAGCCGAGCGCAATGACGCGAAGCGGGTGGAGAAGGATGCCGATCTGGCGGCCGAGCAGGTGCCCCTGGATCTGCACAACGACGATGAATAAGCAAAGGAAACTCTGACTCCATGTCTGGCAAACCTACCTATGAAGAGCGCTTGCTGTCACCGGAGTGGGATCCGCACTGGGGCGACGAAACCCGTGCAGTCCGTGCCGGTCAGATACGCTCGCAGGAACAGGAGCACAGTGAAGCGCTCTACCTGACCTCAAGCTTTGTATTCAAGTCGGCTCAGGAGGCGGCGCAGCGTTTCGCGGGAGATTTGCCGGGCAATATCTATTCGCGTTTTACCAATCCCACGGTCAGCATGTTCGAGCGCCGTCTTGCCGCCCTGGAAGGGGGTGAGCGTGCGGTGGCCACAGCATCGGGCATGGCGGCCATCGTTGCGGTCGGCATGGCGACCCTCAAGGCCGGTGATCATGTTGTGTGTTCCCAGTCTGTATTTGGCACCACAACCACCATTTTTGAGAAGTACTTTGCCCGCTTTGGTGTCAGTGTGGATTTTGTACCACTCACACAGCTTGATGCCTGGTCCGGCGCCATCCGGCCCGAGACCCGCATGCTGTTTGTGGAAACGCCATCCAACCCGTTGTGCGAGGTGGGCGATATCCGGGCGCTGGCCGATCTCGCGCATGCCCACGAGGCGTTGCTGGTGGTGGACAATTGCTTCTGTACCCCGGTGCTGCAAAAGCCGCTGCAGCTGGGAGCCGATCTGGTTGTGCATTCCGCCACCAAGTTCCTGGATGGACAGGGCCGTTGTGTGGGCGGGGCCGTAGTTGGCAATGACAAGGCCCTCATGGAGGAAGTCTTCGGTGTATTGCGCAGCGGCGGCCTCACGCTGAGCCCATTCAATGCGTGGGTGTTCGTCAAGGGGCTCGAACTTCTGCCACTGCGGATGCGAGCGCATTGCGAAAATGCCGAGGCGGTTGCTCACTGGTTGCGCGCCCAGGACTGGGTGGAGAAGGTCTTTTATCCGGGCCTGGAAGATCATCCCGGACATGCGCTGGCACGACGTCAGCAGAAAGGCTTTGGCGGCATGGTGGCCTTTCGCGTGAAGGGCGGACGGGATGAGGCATGGCGATTCATTGATCACTGTGGCTGGTTTTCCATAACCGCCAATCTGGGTGATACCAAGACCACGATTACCCATCCGGCAACGACGACACATGGCCGTCTGTCCGATGAAGTCAAGGCTCAGGCAGGCATTACCGAAAACCTGATCCGCCTGTGCGTCGGACTGGAGTCTCAGGAAGACATCATCGGCCAGCTGGAGCGTGCAGCATCACATCTGAAATGACCGAGCGCACCGATCGCAACGAGGAGCTGACCGATCGCTATATCGAGCAGCGGCTGCGTGAAGGCGGGTTGATTCTCGTCCTCGCGGCGGCGCTGTTTCTCGTGCTCGCGCTGTTCAGCTATAACCCGAGCGATCCCGGATGGACACATATAGGTGAGCGCGGCCCCATTGAAAACTGGGGCGGGCGTGTCGGGGCCTGGATTGCTGATGTCCTCATGTACTTCCTTGGCTACACGGCCTGGTTCATTCCGGCACTGATGGTGGTCCAGAGCCTTCGGGTGGTCAGGGGGCAGCAGGCAGGCCGTCATCCCGCACGCTGGTTGCTCCGTCTTGCAGGCGGCATTCTCGTTTTGCTGGGCAGCACAGCCTTGCTGGCCACATACAGCGTTCTGGGGTTGGGGCCTGAATCCGGCGGATTACTGGGGGATGCTCTCGCAACTGCGGGATTGAGAACATTGAATCTCGTGGGCGCCACGCTGGTGTGGAGTGCGTTGTTTCTGACCGGCATTACCCTGGCAACGGATGTTTCCTGGCTGCGTCTCATGGATCGGCTTGGGCAGTGGACATTGAGACTGGGGCAGGGTGCTGTCGCATTGCTTGCGCGTTTCAGACGCTCCGGGACAACGGGCGAACAGAAAGAGGCTCCCACTTCAGAAAGCGTTCAGTCACGCCCTGTTATTCATGATCGCACCGTAACACCGGGACGAATTGCGCGCATGAAAGCACGTTGGCATGATTGGCTGGAGACTCGTCGGGCCCGCAAGGCCGCCAGGTCCGCCGAAAAGGCGGAGCAAGAGGCGCTGCGCGCTGCCAAACGTGCCGAGCCGGTTATTGAGAGCCATGATCAGGTTCCGGTGCTGGCTGAACCTGTCACGGCCGGTGACGATTCGGACAGCGCCATTCCCGTTGTGACCGAACTGGCCGAGACCCAGGTCGTGCCCGAAGACAAGGGCGGCGCACACCCGTCCATCCGCATCATGCCCTTCCAGCGAAAGAGCACGCAGGAAGGCAAGCGAATTCGCAAGGAGCAGCAAAAATCCCTGTTTGGCAGTGACAAGGGGCCGCTGCCACCCATCACCCTGCTTGATGAACCCGACAAGCGCAGCAATGGCGGCTTCAGCAAGGAAGCGCTGGAGCACATGTCCAGGCTGCTCGAGGAAAAGCTGGCGGACTTTGGGGTGAAGGTGACGGTCGTGGAGGTCAACCCGGGTCCCGTTATCACACGGTTCGAGATTCAGCCGGCCGCCGGGGTGAAGGTCTCACGCATATCCAACCTGGCCAAGGATCTGGCGCGCTCGCTGGCGGTCATCGCCGTGCGGGTAGTTGAGGTCATTCCCGGAAAATCCGTCGTGGGCATCGAAATTCCCAACGAAAACCGGGATATCGTGCGCTTGCGTGAAGTGCTCGCCTCAGCGGCGTACGACCAGTCCGACTCGCCTCTGACGCTGGCGCTGGGCAATGACATTGCGGGCGATCCGGTTGTGGCCAATCTTGCCAAGATGCCGCACCTGCTGGTTGCCGGGACAACCGGGTCGGGCAAGTCCGTGGGCGTCAACGCCATGCTGCTGAGCATGTTGTTCAAGGCGACGCCCGAGGAGCTTCGTCTGATCATGATTGACCCGAAGATGCTCGAGCTGTCCATTTACGACGGCATACCGCACTTGCTGGCACCTGTCGTGACGGATATGAAGGAGGCGGCCAATGCACTGCGCTGGTGTGTAGGGGAAATGGAGCGTCGCTACAAACTGATGGCCTCCATGGGGGTGCGCAATCTGGCCGGCTTCAACAAGAAAGTGGAAGAGGCCATGCGCAAGGGGCAGCCACTGAAAGACCCGCTGTGGCAGCCGGATGCCACCGCCATTGAAACCGAGCAGCCCGACTTGCTGCCGCTGCCGTATATCGTGGTGGTCATTGACGAATTTGCCGACATGATGATGATCGTCGGTAAAAAGGTTGAAGAGCTGATTGCCCGTATTGCTCAGAAGGCCCGGGCGGCAGGCATTCACCTTATTCTGGCGACTCAGCGTCCGTCCGTGGATGTCATCACAGGCCTGATCAAGGCCAACATCCCGACACGTATTGCCTTCCAGGTGTCATCCAAGATCGACTCCCGAACCATTCTGGATCAGGGGGGTGCAGAACAGTTGCTCGGTCACGGTGACATGCTGTACATGCCGCCGGGTACAAGCCTGCCTGTACGGGTGCATGGTGCCTTCGTGGCAGATGATGAAGTGCACAGGGTTGTCGAGGAGTGGAAGAGCCGGGGTGAGCCGGAGTATCTGGAAGAAATTCTCGAAGGCACGCACGAAAGTGATTTTGTTGCGTCGTTCGACAAGGAAGGTGGTGAAAACGGTACTGAGAGTGATCCGCTCTTTGATCAGGCAGTGGCCTTTGTAACGGAAACCCGTCGGGCATCCATTTCTGCTGTTCAGCGCCGGCTCAAGATCGGTTACAACCGGGCGGCCAACCTTGTGGAGGCCATGGAGGCGGCGGGCATTGTGAGTCCTGCCGGGCACAACGGGGCGCGTGAAGTGCTGGCACCGCCGCCCCCCAAGTAAGGAGAGTTGCATGCGAATATTCGCCATTCTGATACTTTTGATTTCCAGTCTGTCTGCTCACGTATCGGCCGGACCTGTTGAGGCCCTGACAGAGCGACTGCAGGTGATCAAGAGCATTTCTGCAAGTTTTACGCAGCGCGTTACCACCGCGAATGGAGGTGTGATTCAGAACCTCTCGGGCACACTGCTGGCACAGCGTCCCGGACGGTTTCGGTGGCATACCGATCCCCCTCTGGAGCAGGTAGTGGTGACGGATGGTGAATTTGTCTGGTTCTATGACCCGGATCTGGAGCAGGTGACCGTGCAGCCCCTGGCGGGCGATGCAGCCAACACGCCTGCGTTGCTGTTCAGCGGCGACACCGCTCAGATCGCGGCGCACTACGAGGTGCGCGAACAGCGGCCCGGCGTATTTGTGTTGTCGCCAAAGGAAAAAAGTGACCTGTTCGTGCAGCTGGCCATCCGGTTCGAGAATGGCATGCCGGTCGAGATGGAAATACTGGACGCACTGGGACAGCGCACGCATTTGACGCTCACTCAGGTGGAGCTCAATCCGGAACTGCCTGAAGACGCGTTCAGTTTTGACGTGCCTGAGGGCGTGGACGTTATCCGGGGAGAGGGACTGGGTGGCGGCTGACCTGTTCTCCGACTCCAGGGACCTGCGTCCGTTGGCCGCGCGCATGCGGCCCGCATCGCTGGACGAAGTGGTTGGTCAGGATCATCTGGTCGGTGATGGCGCGCCGCTGAGAGAGGTCTTGCGCAGTGGGCAGATACACTCGTGTCTGTTCTGGGGGCCGCCTGGAACCGGCAAGACCACGCTTGCTCGCTTGATGTGTGATACGGCCGGAGCCCGTTTGCTGACGCTCTCTGCTGTACAATCGGGCATGGCCGATATCCGCCGCACCGCAGATGAAGCCGCAGCCATCAAGGCCGCCGGTCAGATGCCGGTGGTGTTCATTGACGAGATTCACCGCTACAACAAGGCCCAGCAAGATGCCCTTCTGCCCTTTGTGGAAGAGGGCCAGTTTGTTCTGATCGGTGCCACGACCGAAAATCCCGGCTTCGAAATCAACAAGGCACTGCTGTCTCGCTTGCAGGTGTATGTCCTGCACCCCTTGGCAACGGAAGCCATTCGGCAGTTGCTTGAGCGCGCGCTGAGGAAGGAAGCAGAGGGACTGACCTGTGATGAAGAGGTCATTGATCGGATTGCGCGTGAATGCAGTGGCGACGCCCGGCAGGCACTGACCATTCTCGAAGCCCTCATTCAGCACGCGCAGGCGAGGGGGCTTGAACATCTGAGTGAGGCGGATCTGGAATCACTGGGCCGTTCGCGCCCGCATCAGTTTGACAAGGGTGGGGATGCTTTTTACGACCTGATATCCGCGCTGCACAAGTCCGTAAGAGGATCCGATCCCGATGCCGCCCTGTACTGGCTTGCCCGCATGCTCAAGGGGGGCTGCGATCCCCTGTATATCGCACGACGACTGGTCCGCATGGCCAGTGAGGATATCGGCAACGCCGACCCGCGCGCCCTGACATTGACATTGAGTGCCTGGGACACTGTAGAGCGGCTCGGGAGTCCCGAAGGCGATCTGGCATTGGCTCAGGCGGTGGTATACATGGCTGTGGCTCCCAAGAGCAATGCGGTGTATACCGCGTTCAAGCGCGTCATGAAGGAAGTCGGTCAGTTACCGGATTATCCGGTGCCGCAGCATTTGAGAAATGCACCGACGTCCTTTGCCCGGAAGCAGGGGCATGGATCGGGTTACCGCTATGCTCATGACGAGCCAGAAGCCTACGCGGCCGGGGAAGTGTATCTGCCGGAACCGCTCGCCGGGACTCGATGGTATACACCCGTACCTCGCGGGCTGGAAATCCGGATCGGTGAAAAGCTGCAACATCTCAAATCTCTCGACGAACAGTCTCCCAACAAGAGGTATGCACCATGAAAGGTATCATGCTGGCTCATCTGCCCTGGGTCGCCATGGGAGGGGCTCTGGGCGCCACCCTGCGTTATATTGTGGTCGCGGTGATGACTGAATGGCTGGGCAAGGGGTTTCCCTGGGGTACGCTGACGGTCAATGTGCTGGGTTCGTTTGTACTGGGCGGTAGCTTTGTCTATATCATGGAGCGTCTGG
>RFIV01000199.1 GCA_003695085.1 Gammaproteobacteria bacterium | reverse complement strand
GTACTGAGCACGCGCACGTTCTGCTTCGCCGCGCACACGGCGAGCGCGTCGTTCGCCACCGCCGGAGCCACGATCACCTCGACGAACTGGCGCTCAATGATCATTTTCGCCGTCTTGCCGTCCAGCTCCCGGTTGAAGGCAATGATGCCACCGAACGCCGAAGTCGGATCCGTGGCATAGGCCAGATCATAGGCCTGGGCAATGTCCACGCCTATGGCCACACCGCAGGGGTTGGCGTGCTTGACGATGACACAGGCCGGGTCGGCAAAGGGCTTGACGCATTCCAGTGCGGCATCGGTATCGGCGATGTTGTTGAAGGACAGTGCCTTGCCCTGCAGCTGCTCGGCGGTGGAAACAGAGGCTTCGGAATTGCGCGGGTCCACGTAGAAGGCGGCAGACTGGTGCGGGTTTTCGCCATAACGCAGATCCTGCTTCTTGACGAAGTTCAGGTTCAGCGTGCGCGGATAGGTGGTGTCGGTCTCGCTGACCTTGGTGCCCAGATAGTTGGCGATGGCCGAGTCGTAGGCCGCCGTATGCTCGAATGCCTTGACGGACAGATCGAAGCGGGTCTGGAACGTCAGCCCCCCTGCGTTGTCCTCCAGCTCCTGAAGGATACGATCATAGTCGGAGGGATTGACGACGATGGCCACATCCTGATGGTTCTTGGCGGCTGCACGCACCATGGTGGGGCCGCCGATATCAATGTTCTCGATGGCGTCGGCGAGGGTGCAATCCGCCTTGGCGACGGTCGCCTCGAACGGATACAGGTTCACGACGACCAGATCAATCGGTTCGATGCCGTGTTCGGCCATGACGGCATCATCCGTCCCGCGGCGGCCCAGAATACCGCCGTGAATTTTCGGGTGCAGGGTCTTGACCCGTCCATCCATCATTTCCGGGAAGCCGGTGTGTTCGGACACTTCTCGTACGGCAATGCCGGCTTCCTGCAGCAGGCGGAAGGTCCCGCCGGTAGAGAGGATCTCGATGCCGCGGTCGGCCAGCGCCCGGGCGAAGTCGGCAATGCCCGTCTTGTCGGATACACTGATGAGTGCGCGTTTGAGGGTGATGTTGTTAGCCATGGGTTCTCGTCGTTGCCAGTTGTGTTTGCCTGAGGATCAGAAACAAAAAGAGGGCGCAGGCGCCCTCTTGATCATTCGGTTACAGCAGACCGTACTGCTTGAGCTTCTTGCGCAGCGTGCCCCGGTTCAGACCGAGCAGCTCGGAGGCCTTGGTCTGGTTGTTGCGGGTGTACTTCATCACCTGTTCCAGCAGCGGTGCTTCCACTTCAGACAGTACCAGTTGGTAGACGTCTGAAACCGGTGCGCCGTCAAGCTGGGCAAAATAGTTGGCCATGGCCTGATCCACGCTGTCTCGCAGCGTCATGGTGCGGGTGGCCTCCTGGTTGACGTAGAGGCCCTTCGGGGCGTCGTTGGCAAGTGTTTCTGTTGTCATGCGGCGATTACCTCTCCTTCGCGCGAAAGATGCCTGAACAGCGTGTGCAGCGCCTCGATCTGAGCGCCGGCATCTTCCAGTAAGTTAAACCGTTGTCTGAACTCCCTGAGTTGCTCCGGCGGCAGCGGCAGTGTCTGCAGATACCAGCCGGTGTGTTTGCGGGCGATACGGGTTCCAGCGTAGTCGCCATAAAACGCGTGCAGGGCACGGATATGCCCGGTCAGAATCTCGGCCACTTCCTCAAGCGTGGGCGGGGGCAGATGCGCGCCGGTTTTCAGGTAGTGGTCGATTTCCCTGAAAATCCACGGGCGCCCCTGAGCCGCGCGGCCGATCATCAGGCCCGCTGCACCGGTACGATCCAGCACCTGGCGGGCCTTTTCAGGGTTGGTGATGTCCCCGTTGGCAATCACCGGTATGGAGACAGCCTCCACGATCCGGGCGATCGTGTCGTACTCGGCGTTGCCCTTGTACAGGCAGGCGCGCGTGCGGCCATGCACGGCCAGTGCCTGAATGCCGACGTCTTCCGCCATGCGGGCAATGGTGACACCGTTGCGGTGTGCCGGATCCCAACCCGTACGTATCTTGAGCGTTACGGGCACCTCCACGGCGGCCACAACTGCTTCGAGAATGGCCCGTACCAGCGGCTCATCTTTCAGCAGGGCCGATCCGGCCGCCTTGTTGCACACTTTCTTGGCCGGGCATCCCATGTTGATATCGATGATCTGTGCGCCCTGCGATACGTTGTAACGGGCGGCTTCAGCCATCATCTCCGGATCTCCGCCTGCGATCTGGACGGAGATGGGCCCCGGCTCACCTTCATGATTGCCACGCAATTGTGACTTGCGGGTATGACGAAGGTCGGGATTGGCTGCCATCATTTCAGATACGGCCATGCCCGCACCCAGCTTCCGGCACAGTTGCCTGAAGGGGCGGTCTGTTACACCAGCCATGGGGGCCAGGAACAGCGCGTTGGGCAATGCGTAGGGTCCGATCTGCATCAGGCGCCTGTCCGGTTGGTTAAAAAGTGCACGCCCCGCGTAAGGGGGAGCATATAATACTCAGTTGCCCCCCTCGGGAAAAGACTTGAAATTTCGAAAAACGTATGTTTTTTAGCCGCTCGCCGGAGCGTTGTAGGTGGCCGGGTGGAAGTTGAGTTCGTAATTCACCGCCTGCTTGCCCGGGTGCAGAATCTCCAGCGCGATATGGATCGGTGTGCGACTCGGCATGGCTTTCATGTCCAGCGCTTCACCGGCCAGGTACTCTTCCGGCGAGAAGACACGGTAGGCAATCACCCGGTCGTTGATGTCCTTGAAGGCCAGCGAGATGTTGGGAAACGGTTGGTCAAAGCTTGCGTTGTTGATGATGATGGCGTCGACAATCAGGGCATTCTGTACCGTGGGATGGTTGCGCACGGCCAGATTTCGGTTGTGGATCTGCTTCAGGTCCAGCAGGGGGGGGAGCTCGCAGCCGATCAGGTTGCAGGCCTGGGCGTAGATGGGGCGCAGCTGATCGAAGCGCGCCAAGCGGTCGAAGTGCAGCCAGGCCAGTTGCGCCAGCAGGGTCAGCACCAGCAGCAGGGCGCCGAGGCCCCAGATCCACTGTCGGCCGGCGACCTCATCTTCATCTTCCTGCAGGTGAGCATGCCTCAGCTGCATGAGTGCATCCTCGCTCAGCGGGCTGACAGGCGGGGGCTCCACATGTCGGGCCTGAGCGGGCGCTTCGGCACGGTTAAACGTCGCGGGTGGTTCGGCCGGGGCAACTTCCAGGTCTTCCGCGGTCATGATCGGTTGGGGCGCGCGCGGGTCCACCCTGGGCTTGCCAGTGGGGGTGCCTTCCAGCTCTCTGAGCATCTCTTCGGCCCAGCTTTCATCATCACTGCCCGATGCGTCGGTGTCGTCCTCGCCTTCCACCTCTTCAATGAAGCTTTCCACCGGGCGCTTGCCACCGGCATCCAGTGCCCGAAGCTCTTCACTCAGATCGGTTTCGTTGACCAGTGCATTGCCGGAATAGCCTTCCTCCTCCTTGTCCTCTTCCGGATTGTCCTGAAAGATCAGGTCATCCAGATCCTCGTCATCGCTGTTTTCACTGGCTTCATGCAGGGCGGCCGTGAGCGGATCGGCAGGTGGGGCCACGGGGGCGGGCCGATCCTTGGGCGGTGAGGGCTGAGCGGGTGTGGTCGGGCGGGCCGGCTGGCCCCCCTGAGGGGCGCCGGCCGATCGCGCAGCCGAGGGGCGCACGACGGTGCGGTTGTCATCCTGAGCCTTGGTGGAAGTGGCCGCTACCCGTGGTGCGGCTGAGCCTGTGCGCACCGCAGGTCGAGTTGCGGGCGCGGGCATGAGGTGCTCCCTGGCGTTGAAGACCTGCATGCAGTTGCCGCACCGTACCTTGCCCCCGGCTGCACTGAGCTGGACTTCAGTTACCTTGAATCGGGCCTGGCAATGCGGGCAGCGGGTCAGCACGTCTCACTCCTTGGTCAGCAACCAGAGCACTCTATAACGTATTGAGGTCTCTCACAAGTTTAGCGGAGTCGGCAGAAATTGCAGGGCTCTTCATGCGGCGTTTCAGGCGCTGGATACGCCGGTCAGCAGCACCCAGCCTTCCTGGGTGACCGGTGTGTCCCAGTCGATGCGGTGGCGATAGGCCTGCATGACCGGTTCCGCCTGATCTTCCAGAATACCGGAGAGGGCAATGCGCCCGCCCGGTTTCAGGCAGCTCAGGATGGTGCCCGAGAGTTGAGCCAGGGGGCCTGCCAGTATGTTCGCGACCACGACGTCACTCTGATGTTCGGGCATCTGCTCAGGCAGAAACACGTCCAGACGGTCGCTCACGGCATTCTTTTCCGCGTTGTCCCGGCTGGCTTCCAGTGCCTGGGGATCAATGTCCACCCCAAGCGCTCTGGCAGCGCCCAGACGCAGGGCGGCGATGGCGAGAATACCCGATCCGCACCCGTAGTCCGTGATCTGCCGGCCTTCAATCGGCTGGCTGTCCAGCCACTCCAGGCACAGGGCGGTGGTCGGGTGGGTGCCGGTGCCGAAGGCCAGTCCGGGGTCAAGCAGGATGTTCACGGCATCGGGGTCGGGTGCGTCGGTCCAGCTCGGGACGATCCACAGCCGATGACCGAACTGCATGGGCTCGAAGTGGGTCATCCACTCGCGCTCCCAGTCCCGGTCTTCCAGAATTTCGACATGCAACGACTGAACGGCCGGGTGGTCCTGCAAGCCGGCCTGGATGGCTTCGCGGTCAGCATCCGCTTCCCAGAGGCCGATGACCTGGGTGTCTTGCCACAACGGTGTCTCGCCCGGGGCGGGCTCCAGGACGGGGTCATCGGCCCCGTCAGCAAAGGTCACGGACAGGGCTTCGAGTGATTCCATGCACTCCATGACGGACTCGGCGTCGTCACGGACGGTGCGGGCGGTGACTTGCAGCCAGCTCAAATTGATGCTTCCAGATCCTTGATGAGTTTTTCAAGGTAGTGGATGGTAAAGTCCACGTTCTTGACGTTCCCGTCCCGGACCAGTCGGCGATGCAGGGCAATGTTGGTGGTGATGCCTTCAACCAGCATCTCGTTCAGTGCCACCTTCATCCGCCGCAGGGCCGAGGCCCGGTCTTCCCCCCAACAGATCACCTTGGCAATCAGGGAGTCGTAATACGGCGGCACAGTGTAGCCACTGTACAGGTGGGAGTCTACCCGCACGCCAAAGCCGCCGGGCGGATGGTAGTGGGTAATGGTGCCGGGGTGCGGCGTGAACTTGATGGGGTGCTCGGCGTTGATGCGGCATTCGATGGCGTGCCCACGGAACACGATGTCTTCCTGGCGGACGGAGAGTGGTTCACCCGACGCGATCAGCAATTGCTCCTTGACGATATCGACGCCGGAGATCATCTCCGATACCGGGTGCTCCACCTGCACGCGGGTGTTCATCTCGATGAAATAATACTGGCCGTCCTGATAGAGGAACTCGAAGGTGCCGGCGCCGCTGTAGCCGATGGCCTTGCAGGCGTTGACGCAGGCTTCCAGTACCTTCTGGCGGGCGGCTTCATCCACCTTGGGGGCGGGGGCTTCTTCCAGCACTTTCTGGTGGCGGCGCTGCAGCGAGCAGTCCCGGTCACCGATGTGAATGACGTTGCCATGATCATCGGCCAGGACCTGGACTTCCACGTGGCGCGGATGCTCGAGAAACTTCTCCAGGTAGACGGTCGGGTCGCCGAAGGCGGCCTTGGCTTCGGACTGCGTCACCTGAATGGCATTGAGCAGGGCGGCTTCTGTATGCACCACCTGCATGCCACGTCCACCCCCTCCGGATGCGGCCTTGATGATGACCGGGTAGCCAATGCGTCGGGCGGTTTCGAGGGTCTTCTTGACGTCCTTGGTCACCGGGCCATCCGAACCGGGTACCGTCGGCACGCCGGCTTTCTTCATGGCCTCGATGGCGGAGACCTTGTTGCCCATCAGGCGGATGACC
>RFIV01000198.1 GCA_003695085.1 Gammaproteobacteria bacterium | reverse complement strand
TGCGTGAGCTCATGGCCCAGGTGGCGGACAAGGAAGTCAGTGTCCTCATTACCGGCGAGTCCGGTACGGGCAAGGAAGTGGTGGCGCGCAATCTGCACTACAACTCCCATCGACGAAACAAGCCGTTTGTCCCGGTGAATTGCGGGGCGATTCCAGCCGAGCTGCTGGAAAGCGAGCTCTTCGGTCATGAAAAGGGCGCCTTTACCGGAGCCATTTCCACGCGAGTCGGCCGTTTTGAGCTGGCACAGGGTGGCACGCTCTTTCTGGATGAAATCGGGGATATGCCGCTGCACATGCAAGTCAAGATCTTGCGGGTGCTGCAGGAGCGCACCTTCGAGCGTGTCGGGAGCAACAAGACCCAGCAGGCAGATGTGCGTGTCATTGCCGCCACGCACAAGAATCTGGAGGAAATGATTGCCCAGGGCGAGTTTCGGGAAGACCTGTATTACCGCCTCAATGTGTTTCCCATTGAAATGCCCGCGCTGCGCGAGCGGGTGGAAGACATTCCGTTGCTCATCAATGAACTGGTCAGTCGGATGGAGCAGGAAAAACGTGGCTCCCTGCGGTTCAACTCGGCAGCCATCCTGAGCCTTTGCCGACATGACTGGCCGGGTAATGTCCGGGAGCTGGCCAATCTGGTCGAGCGTCTGGCTATCATGCATCCCTATGGTGTCATTGGTGTGCATGAGCTTCCGGCCAAGTTTCGCCATGTGGACGATCTGGACGAGGAGCGTCCCGAAGAACTTGAAGCGCTGCGCCAGGAGGCATCCAGTGGCGGACTGCCGGGGCTGGATGCGCCGGCCATGTTGCCGGTCAATGGTCTTGATCTGAAGGAATATCTGGCCAACCTGGAAAAGAGCCTGATTCGCCAGGCGCTGGAAGATGCCGGGGGTGTGGTGGCTCGTGCTGCAGAGAAGCTGCATATCCGCCGCACAACACTGGTGGAGAAGCTCAAGAAATACCAGATCAACACTGATTCCTGACGCATTCCTCGAGTTCAGAAACCCGGTGCAGGCCCCGCCTCGCCGGGTTTTTTATTGGCGTCACGGAATTGACGCTTCAGATGAAACGTACAGGATTGGCCAGATGATGCTTGTGCAAGGTATTGAAATATAAATAAATAAATTGCATGGCACGAAATTTGTTGGCTTGCCTGACAAAAGACAATAGAACGTCAGGGGGTTGACATGGCGAATGTGGCCGTGAAGCACGCAACAGCACCGGGACCGGCTCAGGCAGGGGCCGACGTGTCACGTACGTTGCGGATGTTTGATGCGTTGTCACAGCACATTCGGGAGGCGTATGAGGATCTGGAAGGCCAGGTAACGCGCCTGACGGGCGAACTCAGCGTCATCACCGAAAGGCGCCAGCGGGAGCTTGAGGAGAAGGAAAAACTGGCCAACCAGCTCAGTACACTGCTCAAGGTGCTGCCAGCGGCGGTGGTGGTTCTGGACCCGCGCGGTGTTGTTCAGCTTGCCAACCCGGCGGCTGTGGAGCTGCTGGGCGAGCCCCTGGAGGGTGAGCGCTGGATCACCCTGATTGAGCGCTGTTTTGCGCCCCAGGCAGATGACGGCCATGAAGTGTCGCTGAAAGATGGCCGCAAGGTCAGTATTCGTATCAGCCCGCTCGAGTCGGGTTCCGGACAGCTCATTCTGATCAATGATCTGACGGAGACCCGCCAGCTTCAGGCCGAGCTTGCGCGTCACGAACGACTGAAAGTGATGGGGCGCATGGTGGCATCCCTGGCACATCAGGTGCGCACACCCCTTTCGGCTGCCATGCTCTACGCCGGGCACCTGGAGAAACCGGACCTTCCCGAGGACAAGCGACTGTCGCTGGTCGCCAAGCTCAAGAATCGCATGCGTCATCTGGAGCAGCAGGTACGGGACATGTTGATGTTTGCACGGGGAGAAACTCAGGTGGCCGAATTTGTACCGGTGGGTGAACTGTACACAGGGCTGCGGCAGCTGGCTGACGGGCTGGAACTGAAGGCCCGGCTCAACTGGACACACTTTGGTGATGGCAAGCGCAGCGTCACCTGCAATCGAGAGGCCTTGCTCGGAGCATTGCTGAACCTGGTCAAGAACGCGGCGGAGGCATGCCGAAACACGCCCAGGCCGGAAATCAACATTCGCTTTGATGTGGATGGCGAGAGCCTCCAGATCACGATTGAAGACAATGGATGCGGCTTCTCGGCAGATGATCGCGCCCGGTTGCTGGAAGCCTTCTACACCACCAAATCCCAGGGCACCGGACTGGGACTGGCTGTGGCGACGTCGGTTGTGCAAGCCCATCGCGGCGTTTTCGATATCTGGTCTGAAGGCGTTGGGGCGGGTGCCGTGGCGGCCGTGACCCTGCCTTTGAAACCTCTGAATGCTGAATCCACCCAGACGACTGGAGAACACGCATGAGCAAGTCTGTCGTACTGATTGTCGAGGACGATGAAAGCCTGCTGGACGCGCTGACTGAGACGCTTGAGATGGGGGGGTACCACTACATCGGCGTGGAGTCGGCAGAAGCGGCCCTGGACGTACTGTCTCAGCACAAGGTGGATCTGGTGGTCAGTGATATCAACATGCCCGGAAAGAGTGGCTTTGAATTGCTGGCGGACGTCCGGCGTCTGTATCCGGGTATCCCCGTGGTGCTCATGACGGCCTATGCCCAGATTGCCCAGGCCGTGTCCGCCATGCAGCAGGGCGCCGCCGACTACCTGGTCAAGCCGTTCGAGCCGGATGCGCTGGTTGAGACAGTTGGCAGACACCTGGGGCGCTCTTCGTCCTCTGCAGTGGTCAAGGGGCCGGTGGCTGCCGACCCGGCCAGCCGGCGTGTATTTGAAATGGCCCGTCGGGTTGCCGCCACTGAAAGCACGGTACTGATCTGTGGAGAAAGCGGTACGGGCAAGGAGGTGCTTGCACGCTATATTCACGACCATTCTCCCCGGCGCAACAAGCCCTTTGTTGCCATCAATTGTGCGGCGATACCTGAAAACATGCTCGAAGCCATCCTGTTTGGGCATGAAAAGGGGGCCTTCACGGGTGCGCATCAGTCCAGTCCGGGCAAGTTCGAACAGGCCAACGGGGGCACCCTGTTGCTGGACGAGATTTCCGAGATGGAAGTCGGGCTGCAGGCCAAGTTGCTGCGTGTGTTGCAGGAACGGGAGGTTGAGCGTTTGGGTGGCCGGAAGGCCATCAAGCTGGATGTGCGTGTGCTGGCCACGACCAACCGTGATTTGCGTGAGTCCGTCCGCGAAGGGCGCTTCCGGGAGGACCTGTTCTATCGTCTGAGCGTGTTTCCCCTGGCATGGATGCCGCTTCGTGAACGCCGGGGCGATATTCTCCCGCTGGCGGAGCACCTGCTTGATATCCACGCACGCAAGATGGGACTGGGCAAGATGCAGCTGGATGCCTCCGCACGTGCCGCCTTGCAACAGCATGATTGGCCCGGCAACGTGCGAGAGCTGGACAATGCTGTTCAGCGTGCACTGGTCTTGCAGCAGGGGGGTGTCATCCGCGCAGCCGATCTCTGCCTGGAGTTTGGCATGGGAACACTGCCCGATGCACCGGAAGGTCAGGCGTTTCCGTCCATGAATCTGGCTGCAGCGCCTTCGGAGCCCACGCCGGTCATGGCCGACTCTTCGGATGACGGGGGGAACGTATTGGGCAGCGAAGTGCGGCAGCGCGAGTTTCAGGTCATTCTCGATGCGCTGCGCCAGGAAGGTGGGCGCCGCAACCGGGTTGCAGAAAAGCTCGGTATCTCGCCACGCACATTGCGCTACAAGCTCGCGCGCATGCGCGAGGCCGGGATCGATGTGGATGCTGCGCTGGCCGGAGCCGCCGTTTGAGTCACGTTGGCGCACTATTTGCAAAAACCGATTTGACGCCAAGTTTCTGACGGAGTGCCAAGATGAGTACGCGAGTTGATGTCAATGATGTGCTGGCCCAGATCCGGGCAACGCGTGCCCGCATTCAGAAACCGGCCCAGGTTGAAGAGGCGGTGCGCAACACGGCCGTCAACCCCGTGCAGCAGCCATCAAAGGCGCAGGGCCCGGGGTTTGCCGAGATGCTCAAGAGCGCGGTGAATCAGGTTGATGCCGTTCAGAAAAATGCATCGGCACTTGCCACGGCCTACGAAAAAGGGGATCCGAATGTGGACCTGACACAGGTCATGATCGCCAGTCAGAAATCCAGCGTAGCGTTTCAGGCCCTGACGCAGGTGCGAAATCGGGTCGTACAGGCTTATGAAGACATCATGAAGATGCCCATCTGATTCAAGAGAGTGACGCATGGCTTCCGTTCCCGCTGAAATTCCCACAACCGATGCCTTGCCCGCCGCCTCTGCCGGGGCCGCGGAAACGCCCGGCAGCGATCTGGTAATGGGTTTCAACAAACTGTCCATCATGCGTCAGGTGGCACTGATGATTGGCCTGGCCGCAAGTATCGCCATGGGCATTGCGGTGATCTTGTGGGCGCAGCAGCCGGATTATCAGCCGGTCTTCTCGGACCTTCGCGGCTATGACCCGACCGAAATCTCGGAGATTCTTTCTCAGGCCGACATTCCGTTCAAGATCGAACCCAAATCCGGTGCGCTGCTGGTGGACGCCGAACATGTCCATCGTGCCCGGCTGAGACTGGCTGCAGCCGGTATCACGGACGACAAGACGGTGGGGTTCGAGTTGCTGGACAAGGACACGGGGCTGGGGACCAGCCAGTTTATCGAGTCCGCCCGTTACCGCCGCAGTCTGGAAGGCGAGCTGGCGCGGACGATTTCCAGCTTGCGGGCGGTCAAGAGTGCGCGTGTTCATCTGGCCATCCCCAAAAGCAGCGTATTTGTCCGTGACCGTCGCAAGCCATCGGCTTCCGTATTCGTGAATTTGCTCGGACGTGAGCGGCTCAGCGACATTCAGGTCGAGTCGATTGTCAACCTGGTCGCGGGCAGTGTACCCGAACTGGACAAGTCGGATGTCACCGTCGTGGATCAGCGGGGCAATTTGTTGTCGCGCAAGGATGTGAACAGTGAAGATCTGCGTCGCGCCCGGGAGTTTGAATATGCGCGCAAACTTGAAGAGATCCTGTCCGAGCGCGTTGCGAGCATTCTGGAGCCCGTGGCAGGGCCGGGCCGCTTCAGGGCAGAGGTGTCGGCTGATGTGGACTTCACAACGGTGGAGCGGGCCGAAGAACTCTATGGGCCGGATCAGAACATTCTGCGCAGCGAAAAGGAGCTGGATGAGCAGCGTGTGGCCGGTGATGTTGGCGGGATTCCGGGTGCCCTGTCAAACCAGCCCCCGGGCGCTGCGACGGTGCCTGAGCAGGCCGGTGCCGGAAACCAGGGCGGTACGGCACCCGATGTGCGTGACCTGCGCAAGGAGCGCGTGCGCAATTACGAGGTGGATCGGACTCTCAGCTACATCCGCAAGGGGCAGGGCGAGATTCGCCGCCTGACCGTAGCGGTTGTGGTGGACGATCTGCGCAAGGTCGATGCGGATGGAAATGTGACTTATGAACCCTGGCCACAGCAGGAGCTGGAGCGTCTGACGCTGCTGGTGCGGGATGCAGTCGGGTATTCGGCGGCGCGGGGTGATAGTGTAAACGTCATCAACAGCCCCTTCTTCTCCGAGCCGCCGGAGGAGATCGCCGAACTGCCCATCTGGCAGCAGCCCTGGTTCATGCAGATCATCAAGTGGACGGTAGCGCTTCTGGTGGTGCTGATCCTGGTATTCGGGCTGATTCGTCCGACCCTCAAGAACCTGAGCAGCGGCGGCGCGGAAGAGCGAGACCTGGCGCTGGCCGCAGATGACGACGGGCTTGCAGAGCTGGAGAAACTGACGGAAACTGGTGGGGAAGACGGAAGTGGTGTCGGGTTGAGCACGGATGATGAATTTCTGCTGCCCGGAGCCTCAGCCTCGTACGAGAAGAAGTTGAACGTGCTCAAGAGCCTGATTGCTGAAGATCCCGGCCGTGTGGCCAACGTCCTGCGCCAGTGGGTGATGTCCGATGAGTGAGGGTGAAAACAAGCCGGCCCGCAAGATTGGTCGCCTGGACGCAGCGGCCATTCTGCTGTTGTCGCTGGGAGAAGCGGATGCGGCACAGATCCTCAAACACATGGGGCCGAAGGAAGTGCAGCGCGTGGGTGCACGCATGGCCCAACTGGACAACGTGTCACAAGAGGATGTGGAACAGGTGACCGACGAGATCCTCGAGGCCGTGGGGGGGCAGACGGGGATTGGTGTCGGGGCGGATGAGTACATTCGCAACCTGCTGACTCAGGCACTGGGTGAGGACAAGGCGGCCGGCCTGATCGACCGCATTCTCATGGGCGGCAACACCACGGGGCTGGATACGCTCAAGTGGATGGAGCCGAGAGCCGTGGCGGATCTGATCCGATACGAGCACCCCCAGATTCAGGCGATCGTCATCTCCTACCTTGATCCGGACCAGGCCTCGGAAGTGCTGTCCAACTTCGATGACAAGGTCAAGCTGGATATCGTCATGCGGGTGTCGTCGCTGGAGACCGTCCAGCCACAGGCCCTGCAGGAGCTCAATAACATCCTCGAGAAACAGTTCTCCAGTGGCTCGACGTCGCAGACGACCAAGCTGGGAGGTGTAAAACGGGCAGCGGAGATCATGAACTTCATGGATCCCCAGCTGATGGAATCCATCAAGGAAGTGGACGCGGATCTCGGTACCCAGATCGAGGATCTCATGTTTGTCTTCGACAACCTCAAGGATGTGGACGACCGGGGTATCCAGACTCTGCTCCGGGAGGTGGGCTCGGATGTGCTCATATTGGCACTCAAGGGGGCCGACGAGGAGCTGCAGGAAAAGATTTTCCGCAACATGTCCAAGCGTGCCGCAGAATTGTTGCGGGACGACCTGGAGGCCAAGGGGCCGGTGCGGGTCAGCGAAGTGGAAACGGCACAGAAGGAAATCCTCACCATCGCCCGACGACTGGCCGATGCCGGCGAGATCGTGCTGGGTGGCTCCGGCGAAGAGATGCTCTGAGGCTGACACATGGCGGACAAAGACCGTATTCCTGCCGAAGACCTGACTGCCTGGGAGCGCTGGGAACTGCCGGTGATGAACGAGCAGGGCGAAGAGGTGTCGGCGTCGGAGCGGGTGCGTCCGCCCACGGCTGCCGAGCTGGAGGCCATTCGCGAGGCAGCACGGCAGGAAGGGTTTCAAAGTGGGTACGAAGCCGGTCACAAGGAAGGTCTGGCCGCCGGACGCAAGGCCGGTCACCAGGAAGGCTATGCAGCCGGGCTGGAACAGGGCAGGGAAGAGGGACGTCGGCAGGCACGCGTGGCCCATGAAGCCGAACTGACACAACAGATTCAGGCGTTGCAGGCCTTGTTGACCGCGCTCGCGAAGCCTTTGGAGCAGCAGCACGAAGCGCTTGAGCAAGCCCTGGTCAATCTTGTCCTTGCCATTTGCCGGGCCGTAATTTTTCGGGAGATGCAACTCGCGCCCGAGGCTATCCGGGATGTGGTGAATCAGGCAGTGCGAGCGCTGCCGGTGGAAGACACCTGGCAGGTCTGGCTGCATCCGGAAGATGCCGCAGTGCTCCGGACAAGTGGTGCGGTGGAGCCGTCTCTCATTCACGAAGACTCGGGGCTGACACGTGGAGGATGCCGTGTGGTTTCCAGAGAATCGGTGGTGGACTACACGCTTGAAAGGCGGTTTCAGAAAACCGTCCAGGCCATGCTGGCACAGGTCACTGCACACGCTCCTGCTCAGGAAGAACCTTCGCCGGACTACACGCAGTCGCTGGATGATCTGAGTGACCTGCACACGGATGTGTTGGAGGCGCCGGATGAACCTGAATCTGAGTAGCCGGATTGAGCGTTATCTGAGCAGTGTGCCAGACCGTACCGCGCCCGAGGTCATCGGGCGGCTGTCGCGTGTGGTCGGACTGACCCTTGAGGCTGTCGGGTGCCCCATGACGATGGGGGAGCGCTGCCTGATCGAAGCGGGACAGGGGCGCTGGGTAGAGGCCGAGGTGGTGGGGTTTCAGGAATCACGCATGTTCCTGATGCCTCTCGCTGCAGTGGAGGGGCTGCGCCCGGGCGCGAGGGTGCAGCGCCTGCATCATGCGCATCAGATACCGGTGGGCTGGAGTTTGTTGGGGCGAGTGCTCAACGGAGCAGGCGAACCCCTGGACGGCAAAGGCCCGATTCTTCCCGAAACACACATTGATCTGGTCGCCGAGCCGATCAATCCCCTGCATCGCGCGCCCATTCGCACGCCGCTGGATGTGGGCATTCGCGCCATCAATGCCCTGCTTACGGTTGGAAGTGGACAACGTATCGGGCTGTTTGCAGGCAGTGGTGTGGGCAAGAGCATGCTGCTCGGCATGATGACCCGGTTCACGACCGCCGATATTACTGTCGTCGGACTCGTAGGCGAGCGGGGGCGAGAGGTCAAGGAGTTTATTGAAGACATTTTGGGGGATGAAGGGCTGTCCCGCTCCGTGGTCGTTGCGTCGCCGGCCGACGAGTCGCCGCTCATGCGCTTGCGTGCAGCCGTTCTGACCACGCGTATCGCGGAGTATTTTCGCGATCAGGGCAAGAATGTATTGTTGCTGATGGATTCGTTGACACGCTATGCCCAGGCGCAGCGGGAGATCGCGCTGGCCGTGGGCGAACCGCCAGCGACCAAGGGCTATCCCCCGAGTGTGTTTGCCCGCTTGCCTGCGTTGGTGGAACGGGCGGGCAATGGCCCGCCGGGTGGTGGCTCCATCACGGCCTTTTATACCGTGCTCACGGAAGGTGATGATCAGCAGGATCCCATTGCCGATGCTGCCCGTGCGATTCTGGATGGCCACGTGGTGCTGTCGCGCGCGCTGGCTGAAGAAGGCCACTACCCGGCGATCGATGTCGAGGCGTCCATCAGCCGCGTCATGCCGCACGTCACGTCACAGGATCATTTTGCATTGGCCCAGCGCTTCAAGCAGCTATACGCGCGTTATCAGCAAGCCCGGGATCTCATTTCCGTGGGCGCCTATGTCCGGGGTGCGGACCCGGTGACCGATGAAGCCATCGCGCGCATGCCGGAGATGAAACGCTTTCTGCAGCAAGGACTGCATGAGTCCGCGCCCTTTGAAGCCAGTACCGGTGCATTGGCGCAGGTTCTGGCAGGCCCCCGCCAGGAAGGTGACGCCTCATGACACGCCGATCCGAACGGCTGGAGGTGGTGCGCCAGCTTCGGGCCCGGGAAGAGGACACCGTTCGCCAAAAGCTGGTGCGTTTGAGTGCACAGCGAGAGGAAGCGGGGCAAACGCTCGCCTCGCTGGATCAGTACACGCGAGAATATCAGGATCAGTTGCGAGCCGGCGGGATTCATCAGGTTCATGTCCTGCAGCAGGCCCAGCTTTTTCTCTCGCGGCTGGATGAGGCGCGTGCCCAGCAGGTGGCCCTGATCAAGCAGCTGGATGATCAGATTGCCCGTGTGCGTCAGGCGTGGCAGCAGGCTCACTGCAAGACGGATCAGATGGGGGATCTGGTTGAGCAGGCCCGTCAGGACGAGATGCGGCAGGCCGAACGGCGCCTGCAGACGACGCTGGATGACCAGTCGGCGAGAAAATTTTGGCAAAATCAGAAATAGCAGTTGGCAAATTTTGTGTTTTGGTCTAATCATTATGTAGGATGCAACTGACTGTTATGACTGGAGGAACGCATGTCCATCACCTCGAGCCGCTCGGATGACAACCGGACACTCACGATACGCGTGCAGGGCCGCTTTGACTTCAGCTCTCATCAGGAATTTCGTGATGCCTATGAAACCGGTGGCGAGGACGTGGCCGAGTTCATCATCGACATGAGCGAAACCACCTATCTGGACAGCTCCGCTCTGGGCATGTTGCTGCTGCTTCGCGATTACGCGGGCGGGGATGATGCCAATATCCGTATCGTCAACTGCAACAACGATGTGAAGAAAATCCTCACCATCTCCAATTTCGAACAGCTCTTCAGTATCGAGTAGGACGGAGCACGGCATGACCGGCTCCATCCGCATTCTGATTGCGGACGACAATCAGTCGGACCGCATGATTCTGTCCCGCATCGTCCAGAAGCAGGGGCATATCGTCGAGACGGCTGAAAATGGTCGTGAAGCGGTGAATGCGTTCAAGTCCTTTCGGCCGGATATTGTCCTTCTGGACGCGCTCATGCCGGAGATGGATGGTTTTGAAGCCGCGCGCGAGATCAAGTCGCTTGCGGGTGAAGACCTCGTCCCGATCATTTTTCTGACATCGCTGAGCGATGTCGACTCCCTGGTACGTTGCCTGGAAGCGGGTGGGGATGATTTTCTTTCCAAGCCCTATAACCGGGTGATTCTGGAAGCCAAGATCAACGCCTTTTACCGCATGCGTACCATGAACCATCAGCTGATTGCGCAGCGCAATACCATCGCCGAGCACAATCGCCACATGGTTCAGGAGCAGGAGGTGGCCCGGCGTGTCTTTGACAATGTCGCACACCTGGGCTGTCTGGGTGCGCGCAATATCCGGCATTTGCTCTCGCCCTTGTCCGTGTTCAACGGGGATGTGCTGCTGGCCTGCCAGCGGCCTTCCGGTGGCATGCACGTGTTGCTGGGTGATTTCACCGGCCATGGACTGCCTGCTGCCATTGGTGCGATGCCGCTGGCCGAGATTTTTTACGGGATGACGGTCAAGGGGTTCTCGCTCACCGATATTCTGCGAGAGATCAACCAGAAGCTGAAGAAAATTCTGCCGGTGGGTTTCTTTTGCTGTGCCTGCATGGCTGAGTTGAATTTTGACCAGAAAACACTGGAGGTCTGGATTGGCGGGCTGCCGGATGCCGTGCTCGTTCAGAACGGCAGGGTAATCCGGATTCCCCCGAATCACCCGCCGCTGGGTGTATTGCGGCCGGAACAGTTTCAGGTCAAGACCTATCGCTACGAAATGGCTGATGGCGACCGGCTGTTCATGTGGTCGGACGGCATCCTGGAGGCTGCCAATCCACAGGGGCAGATGTACGGGGAGGCGCGCCTCCTTGATCTGATGCAGTCGCATTCCCGGGCACCGGATCTCTTCGACCGGCTTCTGAACAGCGTTTTCGAATTTGTGGGCAGCAACGATCAGCAGGATGATCTGACATTGGTGGAAGTCACCATGATGCCCGAGACGGATCTGGGCATCGGTGAAGCTCACCTCGTGCGCAGCGCGCTCAAGGGGCCGCGCACCTGGGATTTCCGCTATCGTGTGGAAGGCGACACGTTGCGTGACTTCAACCCCATTCCGCTGTTGCTGCACGTGATTATGGAAGTGCCGGAGCTGCGTCCCTACAATGGCCAGATCTACACGATTCTGACCGAGCTTTACAGCAATGCACTGGAGCACGGTATTCTGGGGCTGTCTTCCGGACTCAAGCACACACCTGATGGCTTTGCACGCTACTACAAGGAGCGCGAGGCAAGACTGAGCCGGCTGGAAGGCCACTGGATTGAATTCTTCATGTCTCATGAAATGGCTGGCAAGGGAGGCGTCCTGAAGCTGGGGCTGAAGGATTCGGGCTCCGGGTTCGACACGTCAGCCATCCGCGATATTCAGCCGGCCGCTGACCGCTTCGCAGGACGCGGAATTCCCCTGCTGAGGACATTGTGTCGAAAACTGGAGTATAGTGAGGGCGGCACCCGGGTTCAGGCCGAGTTTGTCTGGCCTGACAACCGGAAACCGGCTTGAAGGGAGAGAACCATGCACGACGATCTCGAACATCTTGACAGTGGCGCGCTCGCCGAGCTCAGAGACGTCATGGAGGAGGAGTTCGACATTCTGATCGACACCTTCCTGGACGACTCGGTGGAGCGGCTGCAGCATATCCGTGAGGCGCTGGATGCAGGTGATCCGGAGGCCTACAGCCGGGCCTGTCATTCCTTCAAGGGCAGTGCCACGAACATGGGGCTGATTCGTCTGTCTGCCTTGTGCAAGACCGGAGAGGATCACGGGCGCAAGGGTCAGATGGCGGACGCACCGGCCATTACCGAGGCCATTGCCGCAGAGTTGGAAAGTGTACGGCAACTGCTGGCCGCAGAGAAAGCCAATAATTGACTCAACCATCTGATTATAAAGCAAAAATACCTTTTCTCATATTTTGGCCTGCTTCCTGCTAGGAATGTTTGGACATTCAAGAGATACAGGAAGGCCCATGACTCCGGATGCACTCTTGCTTCGCCCCGCTGTGACGGAAGGCACTCAGCCTGGCCGGGCTGATCCCGGCGCCCGAAAATCGTCCGAATCGGACTTCGACAAGACGCTGGCACGTGAAACCCGTGAATCTCGTCAGGCGCATCGCGAGGAGCAGGCCGCTGGTACAACCGCGCCTGCGCAGGACAAGGCGTCCGATGCTGAATCTGATACACCGTCCAGTGCAAGGGGCAGCGACGCCAGAGATGACGACACGTCGGCGGCTGACCTGTCTGGGCAAACGCACGACAATGCCGATGCGACAGTGGTTGCCGCAGTACTCGAGGTGCTCCCGGGGGCAGGATTGGCAGGTGAGTCGGAGTCACGGGCATCCTTGTTCCAGGGCGGGCTCACGGGGCGGGCGGGCGCAGAGCCTGCCATGGCGATCACGCCGAACATGGCACCCGGCGGTGCGACACCACAGGGCGCGGAGCCCGGGGAGGGCGCAGGAAAGGGGCCCCTTCCTTTAACCGGGATCAATCCGTTGACCGCGGCCATCCGTGCTCAGACGGATAAAGCGGCAACACAGCCGGAGGGCGCCGTGAACGCACTGACTCTGGATGCGACCGATGCCGATGCAGACATCATGAAGCAAGGTCTGCTCAAGGGCCATGAAGAGCTGTTGAACCGCGCCGCATCTTCATCCGGTTCGTCCCCCATGGCCACCGCATCTTCGCGAACTGATGCTGCACCCTATGTCACGCAATTGATGCACCCGGCGGGTTCTGAACGCTGGCAGCACGAGCTGGGTGAGAAGATGCTCTGGATGGTTAATCAGCAGGTTCACAAGGCACGTATACACCTGAATCCGGCCGAGCTGGGTCCTATCGATATTCAGGTTCAGGTTCACAAGGATCAGGCACAGGTCCAGGTGCATGCCACACAGGTGATGACCCGGGAGATGCTGGATGCGGCGGCCTGGCGTCTGAGGGAAGCGCTCGCCGGGCAGGGCCTGAACTTGTCCGGTTTCGATGTCAGCGACCAGCCACCCTGGCAGGAGGCGCCTTCCGGCGAGAGCCATGAACGCGGTGCATCCGGGCAAGGCGGCGAGTTGAGCGGTGAAGATTACATTGAGGGCGGGCACGAGATCCCGGTGAGAGCGGTCCCCATTCCCGGTCTGGTAGACACGTATGCCTGACAGGACATGCTTTTCGGACACTACAGGGGGCATTCACGCACGTTTTGGTCTAAACTGTTGAAATCATGTTGATTCGCAACAGAGACAAGGTGACGGATGGCTGAGAAAGAAGCACCCGAGAATACTGAAGAGGGTGGTGGAAAATCCAGTAAGAAGCTGATCATCATCATGATTGTGGTGGTGTTGCTGGCGGCAGGTGGCGGCGTAGGTGTTGCGTGGTTCCTGTTGTCGGGAGACAAGGGCGGAGAAGCGGAGGCTGCTGCGGAACCCGCCGCGCCCGTGCACAAGCCTGCGCTCTACTTCGACATCAAGCCGCCGATAGTCGTCGCATTTGATGGCAACAAGGGGACACGTTACCTGCAGGTGTCCCTGGCTGTCATGGCCCGCGATCAGGCCGTCATGGATGGGGTGGAGCTTCACCTTCCGGTGATTCGCAACAAGCTGATCAATGCCATCGGCTCCAAGGATTTTCAGAGCCTGGTACCCGCCGAGGCCAAGGAAGCCCTGCGAAAGGAGTGCCGGGATATCATCAATCAGGTGCTGACGGATGAGCAGGTAGCCGGTGAAGTGGAAGAGGTGCTCTTCACCAATCTGGTCATGCAGTAAACCGAGGTAAGGCTGTGCAGGATCTGCTGTCACAAGACGAAATTGATGCGCTCCTCCACGGTGTCGATGATGGCGACATCGAAACGGAGGACACTGCCGATGCGTCGGGCGTCAAGAATTATGACCTGACCAGCCAGGATCGGATCGTGCGCGGGCGCATGCCCACGCTCGAGATGATCAATGAGCGGTTTGCCCGCTATACCCGTATCAGCTTGTTCAACCTCCTGCGCCGCAACGCCGACGTGGCGTCGGGAGGTGTTCAGATTCTGAAATTCGGTGAGTACGTGCACACGCTTTACGTACCCACCAGCCTCAATCTGGTAAAGATGCGCCCGCTGCGGGGAACGGCCCTGTTCATTCTGGACGCCAAGCTTGTCTTCAAGCTGGTGGACAACTTTTTCGGAGGTGATGGCCGGCACGCGAAGATCGAGGGGCGGGAATTCACGCCCACGGAAATCCGTATCGTGCAGATGGTGCTGGAACAGGTCTTCGTCGACATGAAAGAGGCCTGGAATGCCGTCATGAAGGTCGATTTCGAGTACATCAACTCGGAGGTCAACCCGGCCATGGCCAACATCGTCAGTCCCAGTGAGGTCGTGGTGGTCAGCACCTTTCACATCGAGCTTGACGGGGGCGGGGGTGATCTGCAACTGGCACTGCCGTACTCCATGATCGAGCCCATTCGCGAGGTGCTGGATGCGGGTGTTCAGTCGGATGTGGACGAGGTGGACGAGCGCTGGATCAATGCGCTGCAGCAGGACATCCTGGACGCCCCGGTCAACGTCAATGCCACGGTGGCGAAGCGGAAGATCAAGCTGCGCGAGGTGGCAAAGTTCAAGGCCGGCGATGTGATACCCGTGGACTTGCCGGAAACCATCGTCATGACGGCAAACGGTGTTCCGATCTACAATGCACGTCTGGGGCAAATGAACGAGAACCTGGCGCTGAAAATTACGAGCAAGTTTGAACGCCCGGGGCCGAACCCGGCGAAGGAGGTCGAATGGCTGAAGATGAAACCCCCGGTGAAGGCGGAGTAGATCCGTCTGCTGAAAAAGAAGTCGACATCAATAACGGCGAAGCCTTGGCTGACGAGTGGGCTGCCGCGCTGGAAGAGCAGGAAACGACTGAAGACGCGGGCGCCCCGGGCGAAGGGGCTTCGGTGGAGGATGAGTGGGCTGCGGCCATGGCCGAGGCCGAGGCCGCCGGACAGTCCGTGGAGCCCGCGCCTCTGGAAGATTTCGGGGGGGATGATGTGCCACCGCCGCCGGGCGCACCGGATCTGGATGTCATTCTCGACATTCCGGTGACGATTTCCATGGAGGTGGGTAACACACAGATTCCCATCCGGAACCTGCTGCAGCTCAATCAGGGCTCGGTCATCGAGCTGGATCGGTTGGCGGGGGAGCCGTTGGATGTTCTGGTAAACGGCACCCTGATTGCGCATGGCGAGGTGGTGATGGTCAATGAGAAGTTCGGGATTCGCCTCACCGACGTCATCAGCCCTTCGGAGCGCATCAAGAAACTGCGCCATGGATAGTACGTCGGTCATCCTTCAGATTGGCCTGTCTCTCCTGCTGGTGGTGGCAGCCATCTGGGGGAGCGTCTGGCTCATGCGCCGGCTCAATGGCATGACCGGCCAGAGCAGTCGTGCGCTCAGGATTCAGGCCGTCTTGCCAGTAGGACAGCGCGAACGTGTCATGGTGATCCGTGCAGGCGAGGAGTCCTTGCTGATCGGAGTGACGCCTCAATCCATTGTACTGCTCAAATCGCTTGGCAACGACTTTGAGGCCACGTCGGAAGCCGTATCCGCCCCCGCTGATTCAGAATTTGCACGCAAATTGCAGAGCCTTCTCGTCCGTGACAAAAAACTGACGGGAAGCAATGACACACCGCCGGAACCCAAACATACATTTGACTGATCGCCTGCGTCGGAATCTCCGGCGATGGGCCCCTCTGGGACTCTTGTTCGTCCTCCCCGGTGCCGCGTTCGCAGCGCCGGATGGTTTGCCAGCACTGAAAGTGGTGACCCAGCCGGACGGTACTCAGGAATACACCGTGACGCTCCAGATTCTGGCGCTGATGACGGCGATCACGTTCCTGCCTGCGGCACTCATGATGATGACCTCCTTTACGCGCATCATCATCGTATTTGCCATTCTGCGCCAGGCACTCGGTCTGCAGCAGACGCCGTCCAATCAGATTCTGGTCGGGCTGGCGCTGTTTCTGACCTTCTTCATCATGTCACCGGTGTTGAACAAGGTGAACGAGCAGGCACTGCAACCGTATCTGAACGATGAAATGATCTTTCAGGATGCGGCTCAGGCGGCCGTGGGTCCCTTCCGTGAGTTCATGCTCATGCAGACCCGCGAGTCCGATCTGAACCTTTTCGTACGCCTGGCCGGGGACGAAGGCAAATACGCCAGCCCCGACGAGGCACCTCTCACCATCTTGTTGCCGGCATTTGTGACCAGTGAGCTGAAGACGGCCTTCCAGATTGGCTTTCTGTTGTTCATACCCTTTCTGATCATCGACATGGTGGTGGCCAGTGTGCTCATGGCGATGGGGATGATGATGCTGTCACCCATCATCATCTCGCTGCCGTTCAAGATCATGCTGTTTGTACTGGTGGACGGTTGGGCCCTGATCATGGGGACCCTGGCGTCCAGTTTCGGCCTGTAGGAGATTCTCATGACGCCGGAAGTGGTATTGGATATCTTTCGCGAAGCGCTCTACCTGATCGTGGTCATGGTGGCCGTCATCATCGGGCCGTCGCTGGCGGTGGGGTTGCTGGTCAGTATCTTTCAGGCGGCGACGCAGATTAACGAGCAAACACTGAGCTTTCTGCCGCGCCTGCTCGTCACGCTGCTGGTGCTGATTCTGGCCGGTCCCTGGTTGCTCGGGCGGCTGATGGATTTCAGCCAGACGCTGATTCAGAACATTCCGTTCGTGATCGGGTAGGGCGCGCCGGGGTATGTGGGAAGTCAGTGACGCACAGATCGGGCAGTTCGTGGGACAGCATCTCTGGCCCCTGTTCCGTATCGCCAGCTTCCTGATGGTCATGCCCGTGATCGGGACCCAGATCGTCTCCCCGCGCGTGCGGCTCGTGCTGGCGCTGCTGATCACGGTGGTGGTGGCGCCTCAGATCAAGGATGTGCCTGCGCTGGATCCGCTGTCCTGGCCGTCTCTGGCGATTGTCGTGGAGCAGATTTTCGTGGGGGTAGCCATGGGATTCTGCCTGCTCCTGTTGTTTCAGCTTTTTGTGGTCGCGGGGCAGGCCATCGCCATGCAGATGGGGCTGGGTTTCGCGTCCATGGTGGATCCGGCCAACGGGATTTCCGTGGCGGCATTGGGGCAGTTCTATCTCATGCTGGTGACGCTGCTGTTTCTGTCCATGAACGGGCACCTGGTGGCGTTTGAGGTCATCATCGACAGCTTCGAGGTGCTGCCCATCGGTGCCGGGGGCATTTCACAAGGTGGGTGGGGGTTGATTGCCGGGCGCATGAGCTGGCTCTTTGCCGGAGCGCTGATGATTGCACTGCCAGCGGTCACGGCATTGCTGCTGGTCAACATCTCCTTCGGGGTCATGACGCGGGCAGCACCCCAGATGAATATTTTCTCCATCGGCTTTCCGGTGTCCGTGGTGCTGGGGCTGCTGTTTTTCTGGATCGGTACGGCCGATTTTCTGCCGGGATTTCAGCGCCTGACGGAAGATACGCTTGGATTCATGCGCACGATTCTGGATACGCCGTAAGGGGGCGGTATGGCAGAAAACGACAGCAGCCAGGAAAAAACCGAACAGCCGACCCCGCGAAAACTTGAAAAGGCGCGAGAGGAAGGCCAGCTGCCACGCTCGCGCGAGCTGAACACCATGGCGGTGTTGCTGGCCGGGGCCGCAGGATTCTTTTTCTTTCAGACCACCATCGGCGATGGTATGGCCCGGCTGTTTCGTGGCAATTTCAGTGTCCATCGGGATGAAGCGCTGGATGCGACCTTCATGCTCTCTGCACTCAAGGCCTCAGCACTGGATGCCCTGCTGACCTTTCTGCCCCTGCTTATCATGCTCTGGGTGGTGGCCATCCTGTCATCCATCGGTGTGGGTGGGCTGCTGCTCAGTGGCAAGGCGCTCATGCCAAAATTCAGTCGCATGAATCCCCTGCAGGGGCTGAAGCGCATGTTCTCGGTCAAGTCGCTGATGGAGCTGGTCAAGGCGGTGCTCAAGACTGTCGTGGTAGGGGGGGTGGCCTGGCTCGTGCTCATGCAGGTACTGGATGACCTGCTCGCCATCAGTCATGAGCCCCTGCGGCCTGGCGTTGCGCATGCCTTGTCCATTCTCGCGTGGAGCTTTCTGTTCCTGGCCGCTTCACTCATTCTCATTGCGCTGGTCGACGTGCCCTTTCAGATCTATGACCACCAGAAGAACCTGCGCATGACCAAGCAGGAAATCAAGGATGAATTCAAGGAAACGGAAGGCAAGCCCGAGGTCAAGCGACGTATCCGTGAGCTGCAGATGGACATGGCCCAGCGAAGGATGTTGCAGGAAGTGCCCAAGGCCGATGTGGTGATCACCAACCCGACCCACTACTCGGTGGCTCTGAAGTACGATCCGGACAGCGACGGAGCGCCCGTTCTGGTCGCCAAGGGGGTGGATTTCATGGCCCTGAAGATAAGAGAGATTGCCCGTGAGCATGGCGTCGAGCAGGTCGAGGCGCCGCCTTTGGCCCGATCCGTCTACTACCACACGGAGGTGGATCAGGAAATTCCACAGGGACTGTATGTCGCCGTGGCTCAGATTCTGGCCTATGTGTTCCGCCTGCGCGAGTTCCGCAAGGGGCGAGGAGAGCGCCCGCAGCCGGTGCGTGATGTACCCATCCCGGATGATCTCAGGCGCGACTGATCTCATGCATGACAGGCAGGCCGAGAGGCCCCGGTCACCCGTCTCCACAAGAATAACATGGCCTGATCCTTGCAAAACACCTCTGGGGTAGCCCGTTTCTGACGGGTTTTCGACACCAGAGGTTGTAGCAGGAGTCTTATGGCGCGCATCGCCGCACTCAATACCGTACGAGGATTGGCACAGGGCAACCTGGGCATTCCTGTACTGCTCATGGCACTGCTGGCCATGATGACGCTGCCCGTACCGCCGTTCATGCTGGACGTGTTGTTCACGTTCAACATCGCCCTGTCGCTGGTCATTCTGCTTGTGTGCGTCTACGCACTCAGACCCCTGGAATTCGCCATTTTTCCGACGGTACTGCTGGTGGCAACCCTGCTCCGGCTGGCGCTCAATGTGGCCTCGACACGTGTCGTGTTGCTCAGGGGGCATGAGGGCGGAGATGCTGCGGGCAAGGTCATTCAGTCTTTCGGTGAAGTGGTGATTGGCGGCAACTACGCCGTAGGTCTGGTGGTCTTCGCCATTCTCATGATCATCAACTTTGTGGTGGTCACCAAGGGAGCGGGCCGGGTATCGGAAGTCAGTGCGCGCTTCACGCTGGATGCCATGCCCGGCAAGCAGATGGCCATTGATGCGGATCTGAATGCCGGATTGATTGACCAGGATGAAGCCAAGCGGCGTCGGGCGGAAGTCGCTTCGGAAGCGGATTTTTACGGTGCCATGGATGGTGCGTCCAAATTCGTCCGTGGTGATGCCGTGGCCGGATTGCTGATTCTGGCCATCAACCTCATTGGCGGATTATCCATTGGCGTCATGCAGCACAATCTCGAGTTTGCTGACGCCGTTCAGAAGTATGCATTGCTGACCATTGGTGACGGTCTGGTGGCACAGATTCCTTCGCTGCTCTTGTCCACGGCTGCAGCCATCATGGTCACGCGGGTGTCCACCCAGCAGGACATGGCACATCAGATCATGGATCAGATGGTGCGTTCACCCCGTGCACTGGCGGTTGCCTCGGGCGTCCTGACCATTATGGGGCTTGTACCGGGCATGCCGCACTTTGCCTTTCTGTCTCTGGCTGCGCTGGCGGCCGGGGCTGCATGGTGGATGGCCAGGAAGGCCAGAACGCCGGAAGCCGTTGAAGAAGGTGGCGCCTCACGCCCGGCCGGGGCACCGCCAACCGCGGGAGCCCCCTCGCCGTCAGCCGGGCCTGCGCTGGAAGGCGCGCCAGCACAGGCCTTGCCTGAGGGTGGGCAGACGCCCGAGCTGGGCTGGGAGGATGTGGCCAATGTGGATCTGGTCGGGTTGGAGGTGGGGTACCGCCTCATCCCGCTGGTTGACAAGGGGCAGGGCGGACAGCTGCTTGGTCGCATCAAGGGGGTGCGCAAGAAGCTCTCGCAGGAGCTGGGCTTTCTGATGCCGTCCGTACACATTCGGGATAACCTGGATCTGGTGCCCAATGGCTATCGCATCACCCTGATGGGCGTGCCGGTTGCCGAAGCCGAGATCCACCCTGACCGGGAGATGGCCATCAACCCGGGCCAGGTATTTGGTGAGCTGGAAGGCATTCCCGGCAAGGACCCGGCATTCGGACTGGAGGCCATCTGGATTGACCCGGCACTGCGTGAACAGGCGCAGACCCTGGGATACACCGTCGTGGATGCCTCCACGGTTGTGGCCACGCACCTGAATCAGGTCCTGCTCAAGCACGCGCACGAACTGCTCGGACACGAAGAAGTGCAGCAGTGGCTGGAACAGCTCACCCGCAAGGCGCCCAAACTGGCAGAGGAACTGGTACCCACCACCGTGAGCATCAGTCAGCTGCTCAAGGTGCTGCAGAACCTGCTCAAGGAAGATGTGCCCATTCGTGACATGCGTACCATCGCCGAAGCCATAGTCAATGCCATGCCCAGGACACAGGACCCGGACGCACTGACTGCGCATGTCCGTGTTGCGCTCCGGCGGTTGATTGTCCAGCGCATTTGCGGGAATGATCCTGAACTGCCGGTGATTACACTGGACCCGCAGCTGGAGCAGATTCTGATGAAATCCATGCAGCAGGCGCAACAAAGCGGCGCGACAGACATGGGCCTCATTCTGGAACCCGGTCTGATGGAGAAGCTTCAGCGCTCGCTCAGCGAAGCCGTTCAAAAGCAGGAAATGATGGGCAAGCCGGCAGTGCTGTTGGTCTCCAATGTGCTCAGACCTGCCATGGCCCGGTTTGTGAGCATGGCGGTCGAGCGTCTGCACGTGCTCGCGTACCAGGAAATACCGGACAACAAACAGATCACCATAGTTGCAACCATCTCTGAATAAGGGGGGATGAACCATGCACGTAAAACGATTCATAGCACCTTCAATGCAAGAGGCGCTGAAACAAGTGCGGGAAGCGTTGGGTGCGGATGCCATGATTTTGTCCACCCGAAAGGTAGGCGATCGCACGGAGGTGGTGTGCGCTCTGGATTACGATCCGGAAGAAGCCCGGCAACAAGCACCGGTTCAGGATGCGACCGAGGCTGAAATCGCCCGGCGGCTGGCGACCCGGCGTGCCCTGCTGGATGAAGAAATGGAGCGTGCTCAGCGTCGGGTTCAGCAGGCGGTTCACCGGCACAGTGCAGCGGAAAAAACGCATCCCGGCACGGATAACCGCACGAAGCCCCGGACACCCTCTTCACCGGAGGACGATGGGGAGCGCCTGAATGGGGGGCCCGTCAGTGAGGCGCTGGCGGCCATGCAGTCAGAGATTGCAGCACTCAAGGCCCTGCTGAAAGAAACCCGGGGGCGGCCCACCGAATCGGAGGACCCGCTGCAAGCCCGGCTCGAGGGGCTGGGGATTTCCTCCACGATGGCCGGATCCATGCTTGGGCAGGTAAGGGAGCAGGACCCCGAGAAACGCTGGAACGAAACACTGGCACATCTTGCCCGAGCGATTCCGGTATGTGACATTGAAAAAAAATCGGGCCCCCGAGCAGTTGCCTTGCTGGGGCCGACCGGGGCGGGTAAGACGACAACGCTGGCCAAGCTGGCAGCACGGCATATTCGCGAGCATGGGCGGGAAGGGCTGGTTCTGGTCACGAC
>RFIV01000197.1 GCA_003695085.1 Gammaproteobacteria bacterium | reverse complement strand
GGCTTTCCATCATCACAGTGCTGCTTTTGGGCGGGCTTTTTCATCAGGTGCCGGTCATGAGCTTTCCGGCCAATCTGCTGATGATTCCATGGGTAGTGGGCGTGGTTTTTCCGGTGTCCGCTGCCGGCGTTTTGACGAGTCTGTTCTGGCCCGAGTTATCCGGGGCACTGTTCGCATTGGCAGATCAGGCGTTCGAGGTTTTTTGGCGCGTGGCACGTTGGGCGGCTGACTATGGCACCTTTTGGCTGCCGGTCTCTGCAGGTTGGGCGGTTGCCGTGTTGCCCCTGGTGCTGATCTGTCTCGTGCGGCTGCGTCTGTGGGTTTTGCTTGTTCTGGTGCTGACCGGCTGGTTGGCAAGTCAGCGATACCACAGGCTGCCGGTGTCGCTGACACTGCTGGATGTGGGGCAGGGCAGTGCGGCCGTGGTGCAGGTGGGCGAGCGCTTCTGGTTGATTGACAGTGGAACCGAGCGTGCCGGAAGGCAAGTCGTCGGGCCCTGGCTGCAGTGGCACGGGGTGCAAAATCTGACCGTGATTGCCTCTCATGCCGACTCGGATCATGTCGGGGGAATGGCCCCGGTGCTGGCACGCTGGCCGGAATCTCCGCGCTGGGCCGCACAGCCTCCCGACAGCAGCTGGCAGCGCTGCCGGGCGGGCACCGTGTTCTACCATCAGGGTCCCGTTGTACTGGAGGCCCTGTGGCCGGATGACAGGCTGCCGCAAGCAGCTCCCGATAACGCACATTCCTGTGTTGTCAGGCTGAAAGTGGCTGACTGGCAGATTCTGATGCCCGGTGATCTCACGCGCCGCTGGCAATATGCGCTCACAGCACGCCTTCCCCGGAGTGATCACACCCTTTGGGTGGTGCCGCACCATGGCGCGGCCAATGGGCTGAATCCCAGGTTCTGGCGTGCCGTGAACCCGGAGATTGCATTTGTATCGGCAGACCGTAACAGCCCTTACGGCCATCCGGCACCCGTTGTGGTGGATTGGCTGGCGAAAGCCGGTATTCCTGTGTTGAATACCGCGACGTCCGGACAGATCGGGATTCTGTGGCCAGCCCCGGATCAGCCTCCGCGTGTCCGCACGATGGACAAGAGCGGACATTGACCCTGCGGCAGGCGGATTTGCGAATTGCTCAGGTTACACCGGCGCAATGGCTGTGCTACATTATGCGCACTTTGAAAGTGGAGGACGCACGGAGTGTTTGAGCTGCTCAAGGCCGGTGGCCTGATCATGATTCCCATCCTGTTGTGCTCGGTGCTGGCGGTTGCCATCATCATCGAGCGATTCTGGACCCTGCGCATCAGCAAGATCGCACCACCGGGGCTGGTGAAGGAACTGATCAGTTCACTCAAGAAGAAGGATCTCAATGCTGCGAAGCTGCGCGAAGTGAAGCAGTCATCACCGCTGGGCCAGATTCTGGCTGCAGGACTGGTCAATGCCCGGCATGGCCGGGAGATCATGAAGGAGAGCATTGAGGAGGAGGCGTCTCATGTGGTGCATGAACTGGAACGTTTCCTCACGGCACTCGGTTCAATCGCTGCCGTCGCGCCGCTTCTGGGGCTTCTCGGAACCGTGATCGGCATGATCGACGTGTTTACTGAAATTCAGGTGGCGGGTACCGGCAACACCGCGGCTCTTGCCGGGGGCATCTCCAAGGCGCTGATCACGACAGCAACCGGATTGACTGTGGCGATTCCTGCGCTGGTATTCCACCGTTATTTCCAGCGGCGCGTGGACGAGGTGGTCGTGGAAATGGAGCAACAGGCGTTGCGCGTGGTGGAAGTCGTGCATGGTGAGCGCGAAGTATTGACAGGGGATCGCAAGGCGTGAAATTCAGGCGACAATCGCGGGATCAGCTGGATGTCAATGTCACGCCCCTGATTGACGTCGTTTTCCTGCTGCTGATATTTTTCATGGTTTCCACGACCTTTACAAAGGAAAGCCATCTGACCGTCACCTTGCCGGAAGCCGAGGGCGAACTGGCCCAGCAGACGGTTCAGCAGGTTGAAGTGGTCATCAATGCGGAAGGTCAGTACACGGTCAACGATCGTGTGCTGATCAACAACAGCCTTCAGACGCTCAAGCGAGCCATTCAGAAGCTTTCCAACGGTGACACCAGTCTGCCGTTCATTATTACGGCAGATGCCCGGACTCCCCACGAGTTTGTGGTGAGGGCCATGGATGCGGCGGGACAGCTGGGGTATGCCAAGTTGAGTATTACCACCCAGCGCACGGCAGAGCGCTGAGGTTTTCAGCAGGGGCCTGACATGTCAACGCTGACACCGGCGGCGGTCTATCGCCGCCTTCTCGGTTATTTGCGGCCGCTCTGGGTCGCATTCACACTGAGCCTGATCGGTAATATCGTGTACGCTCTGGCCAGTGCGGGTATGGCACCGGCCATGGAGTATGTCTACAAGGCCATCGAGAACCCATCTCAGGAAAACCGGCTGCTGGTCTGCGGGCTGATTGTCGGCTTGTTTGGTGTGCGTGGCCTGGGCAGTTTTCTTGGCGGCTACAATATCGCCAGAGTGGGGCGAAGTATCGTCCACCGCCTGCGAACGCAGCTCTACGATACCCTTCTTCGAATGCCGTGTCGGTTCTATGATGAGCACTCGACCGGGCACCTTGTTTCTCGTATTACCTTCAACGTCGAGCAGGTGACCGGTGCGGCGACCAATGCGGTGACGGTGGTGGTACGGGAAGGGTTTACCGTTATCGGACTGCTGGGATTCATGCTCTGGCAAAACTGGCGCCTGACACTGATTTTCCTGGTTCTGGGCCCTGTTATCGGCCTGATCGTCAGCTATGTCACGAAGCGTTTTCGTCGGCTCAGCCAGCGCATTCAGGATTCCATGGGTGACGTCACCCAGGTGCTGACGGAGTCCCTGAGCGGCTATCGCGTCATGCGCGTGTTCGGGGGGGAATCCTATGAATCGGAACGCTTTGCCCGCGCCAGTGAACACAATACGAACCAAAGTCTGAAAATGGAGTTTACGCGTGCGGCCTCCGTACCGGTCATACAGCTGTGCGTATCGCTGGCCATCGCGTTGCTCGTATGGGTCGCCCTGTCACCGGGAGTCATGGCGGACATGACAACAGGTGAATTTCTGGCCTTCATTACAGCCGCCACCACCATCGCCAAGCCCATTCGACAACTGACCGAAGTGAACGCCATCATACAAAAGGGCATCACGGCGGCTGCAGATGTCTTCACACAGCTGGATGCTGAAAGCGAGCCGGATGAGGGGCGTGTGACCGTGGAGCGCGCCAAGGGCAAGATCGATTTTCAGCAGGTCGAGTTTGCGTATGGTGACCACCTGGCGCTCAAGGGCATTGATCTGGCGATTCAGCCCGGTGAAACCGTGGCGTTGGTGGGCCGCTCCGGTAGCGGTAAATCGACGCTGGTCAATCTCCTGCCACGTTTCTACGCGCCCACGCGGGGAAAAGTTTTGCTGGATGATGTGCCGCTGGAGGACTATACCCTGGCGTCCCTGCGCCAGCAGATTGCCGTTGTTACGCAGCAGGTGGTCCTTTTCAACGATACAGTGGCCAATAATATTGCCTACGGCGCCCTGCGCGGCGCATCGCGGGAGGCGATTGAGCGTGCAGCCCGGGCAGCGCATGCCTGGGAGTTCATCGAGTCGCTGCCGGAGGGGCTGGATACAGTCATAGGTGAAAACGGAAGCCTGTTGTCCGGTGGACAGCGGCAGCGACTGGCGATCGCCCGTGCATTGCTCAAGGACGCTCCGATACTGATTCTTGATGAGGCAACGTCAGCACTGGATACCGAGTCCGAGAAAATCATTCAGTCGGCGCTGGAGGAGGTCATGAAAGGACGGACCACTCTGGTGATCGCTCACCGGCTGTCGACCATCGAGCAGGCGGACCGGATCGTCGTCATGGATCAGGGGCGCATCGTGGAAGTGGGGCATCATTCCGAATTGATGGCCCGGGGAGGTGCCTACGCTGCGCTGCACAGGATGCAGTTCAGTGACGCTTGAGACCCATCTGAACCAACGCTGGTATGGTCGCCCCGGTTGGCTGTGGGTGCTGTGGCCACTTGAGGGGGTGTTCAGGCTGCTGACGCGTTGGCGACGCAAACGACTGACGCGCAAAGCCGTGCGCTTGCCTGTTCCCGTTCTCATTGTGGGCAATATCACCGTTGGCGGAACCGGGAAATCCCCGCTGGTGGCCGCTCTGGCCCGACACCTGACCGAAAGGGGGCTGAAGGTGGGGATTGTCAGCCGTGGCTACGGGGGCGCAGGCCCCTATCCCGCCCTGGCCAATGAAGGTGATGTCGGACGTTGTGGTGATGAGCCGGTGATGCTTGCACGTATGACGGGTGTGCCGGTCTGCGTCAGCCCCAATCGTGTGCAGGCGGCACGAGAACTGCTCAAGCAAGGGGGCATCGATATCATCCTCAGTGATGATGGCTTGCAGCATTACGCTCTCGGGCGGGATCTGGAGATCGTGGTGCTGGATGCGCAAAGGAAACTGGGTAACGGGCACTGCTTGCCGATGGGGCCGTTGCGGGAGCCGGCAGAAAGGCTGAATGAGGTGGACTTCCGTGTGTGGAACGGGGGAAACGAGAGCTGTGATTGGCCCATGAAGCTCAAGCCCGTTGGCTGGTTGCGCGCAACGGACGGGCAGTCCTTCCCCCTGGAACACCTGGAAGCAGATCAGGTGCACGCAGTGGCCGCCATCGGTCATCCCGAACGCTTCTTCAGCACGTTGGCCGCGCTTCCTTCAATCGGCAGGATACAGCGCCACGTGTTTCCGGATCATCATCCTTTTCAGTCCGGCGATTTGCCGGATACCTGCGAGCCGGTGGTGATGACCATGAAGGACGCGGTAAAATGCCAGAAATTTGCCGGCAATAATACATGGGCACTGAAGGTCGAGGCCGAATTGCCGGAGGCATTCTGGCATTCGCTGGATTCGCGCCTGAACACTATCCTCGAACACAGGGGGAAACATGGATAAAAAACTGCTTTCGTTGCTGGCCTGTCCGGTCTGCAAGGGCGAGTTGAAGTATAACAGCGAAAAAAAGGAGCTGATCTGTCGTGCGGATGGAATGGCATTTCCGGTACGTGACGGCGTGCCTGTCATGCTGGAGTCAGAAGCACGCACGCTTTCTGCGGAGGAGCGGCTGGACTGATGAGCTACACGGTTGTCATCCCCGCCCGGTTTGCATCCACACGGCTGCCCGGCAAACCCCTTGCGGACATCAACGGCAAGCCGATGATTCAGCATGTGGTGGAGCGGGCATCACGCGGTGGTGCCGCACGTATTGTCGTGGCCACGGATCATGAGTCGGTTGCGGACGCGGTCCGGTCATTTGGTGGCGAGGTGCTGATGACTTCCCCTCACCATCCGACGGGAACGGATCGATTGGCCGAAGCTGCCGAACAACTCGGTCTGGGAGAGGATGAGGTCGTCGTCAACGTTCAGGGCGACGAGCCACTCATTCCTCCCGAGGTTATTGATCAGGTGGCGCGCAACCTGATCGCGCGCCCGGAAGCTGCGATTTCCACGCTGTGCGAACGCATTCATGACCGGGACACCTTGTTCAACCCCAATGCGGTCAAGGTCGTGACCAATTGCTCCGGGATGGCGCTGTATTTCTCCCGGGCGCCCATGCCCTGGGCGCGTGATTATTTCGCACGGTCCGATGTTGACTTGCCGCCCGGTGGCGAGTTTTACAGGCATGTGGGAATCTACGGGTATCGTGCAGGGTTCTTGCGCGACTTTTCCCGGTTGGCACCCACGCCACTGGAACAGCTTGAATCGCTGGAGCAGTTGCGGGCGCTTGAAAATGGCTATGGGATTCACGTGGATGTTGCGAGTGTCACGCCGCCCGCCGGCGTGGACACACCGGAAGACCTGGCGCGCGTCAGTCGTCTTCTCAGGGGAGAAGGTGCATGAATCAAACCGGTATCCTGTTCGTGTGCCTGGGCAATATTTGCCGGTCGCCCACGGCTGAAGATGTGTTCCGTGCCCGTGCGGCGCAGGCAGGTCTGGCAAATCGTCTGCGCATCGACTCATGCGGCACCGGACACTGGCATGTGGGTGAGCCACCTGACCCACGTGCGGTGCAGGCGGCCCGTGAGCGTGGTTATGACCTTTCCGCGCTGAGAGCACGACAGGTTTCCGATTCGGATTTTCAGAATTTTGAATACATTCTGGCCATGGATTCGGACAACCTGGCGCACCTCAGGCGCATGGCGCCTTCCGGTTTTACGGGGCACCTGGGGTTGTTTCTGGATTTTGCGCCCGGGCACGAAGGTGAGCCGGTTCCGGACCCCTACTATGGAGGGGACGCCGGTTTTGCTCACGTACTGGATCTGATCGAGCGGGCCAGCGAGGGGCTTCTGGCTCATCTGAGCGAGCGCTTGAATGACTGAACCTCTGCACAGCCCGGCGAATCTCCAGCCATGGTTGACGCTGGCCACGCCAGCCACCTGCAGGGCCCTTGCCACCATCAGTCATCCCTCTGATGTGCTGCCGGCAGTGGAAATGGCACGCCGCCTCGAGTTGCCCTGGCGCGTGCTGGGTGGCGGAAGCAACACCGTGGTGGCCGGACATTATGATGGTGTCATGCTGCATATGGTGACGCAGGGGGTGGAGATCGAACCGCTGAGGGGATCGCCCTGGGTCCGTGTGGTGGTGGAAGCCGGGGAAAGCTGGCCCCGGCTGGTGCGGAGCCTGGCCGCGCAGGGCCTGGGCGGCATTGAAAACCTGGCACTGATACCCGGGACCGCCGGGGCAGCGCCCGTTCAGAACATTGGTGCTTATGGGTGCGAGCTGTCTCAGGTCGTTGACTCCGTTGAGATTCTCGATACCGACACGGGCAAGCAGCGTGTGCTGCAGGCGGATGAGTGCCAGTTCGGCTATCGGGACAGCCTGTTCAAGCGGCCGGAAGCCCGGGGCTGGGTCATCATCCGGCTGACCCTGCGACTGAAGTCCGCGGATGCATGGCGTCCCCATCTGGACTATGGGGATGTTGCGAGGCACCACCAGGCGCTGGGGCATCCTGATACACCTGCCGGGGTCGTGCGAACCATTGAGACGATTCGAAGCGAAAAGCTTCCTGATCCGGCACAAGTCCCCAATGTAGGCAGCTTCTTCAAGAACCCCATCCTCGGCCGGACCGAATACATGGACCTGAAGGCGCGTTTTCCAACGTTGCCCGGCTTTTCCGTACCCGGATCCGACCTGATCAAGGTGCCGGCAGCCTGGCTGATTGAACAGGCCGGGTTCAAGGGGCATCTGACGGAAGAAGGGGTGGGCATGTCAGCGCGGCAGGCCCTGGTACTGGTCAACCCGGGGCGTTGCAGTGGTCATGTGGTGCTGGCCTTTGCGCGTGAGGTTCAGGCCGCCGTCCGCGCCGTTTTTGGTGTGGAGCTGGTGCCTGAACCTGATATCGTCGGTGCCTGACAGGTCATCGGCACCGCACTCTCCACACTTTCCGGGCATCGCAGCGCGCGTTCAGGTGCGCCTGCTTGGTTACTCGCGGGTTCGCATCTCGGTATTGTAGACAAAAATGCGCTTGAGTTGCTTTTGTGAGTGCATTGAGGCGGTATTATCCCTTTGTATTGTTTACAATAGTGTTTGTGCCGCGTAGTATCTTCGTAACATTCTTCCGGACAGAGAGGCTCGATGTGAGTGTGCGTGAAGCTCCCCTGACTCAATCCGATGTCGCCTTCGAGCAGATTCAGACTGCCATTGTACGAGGTGAATTGCCTGCCGGTCAGAAGATCAGTGAGGCAGAGCTTTGTAGCCGTTTTGGCATCGGTCGCGGACCGGTTCGGGAGGCCATACGGCGGCTCGAGGGGCGGGGGCTGGTCGTGCGCCGGCCTCATGCCGGGGCCAGTATCGTGAACCTGACCTATGAGCGGCTCATCGAGCTCTATCAGGTGCGTGAAGCGCTGGAAGGCATGGCAGCACGACTGGCTGCCGAGGTGGCTTCCCCGGAAGATGTCGCGGATTTGCGTGCACTTCTGGAACAGCATCGCATCCAGATCGACGAGGACGACGGCAAGGCCTACTACCAACGCGAAGGTGACGTGGACTTTCACTATCGCATCGTGCGGGCGAGTGGCAATGAAACACTCTACCGTGTTCTGGATGGAGAGTTGTATCACCTGCTGAGACTGTATCGCTACAAGCTCAGCACCCAGCGTGGTCGGCCGGAAAAGGCGCTTCGGGAGCATCTGCATATAGTCGAAGCCATTTCCGATGGGGATGGCGAACTGGCGGAGCTGCTCATGCGCCGGCATATCAGTGCAGCCAGGCGTCACCTGGAGCAACGATTCAAAAACAATGAACTCAATTTTCAGGAGGGTTGAACATGAGTGCAGGGCAACGTTTCAGAGAGGCGCTGGCCGCTGAGAAGCCGCTCAAGGTGGTGGGTACGGTGAATGCCTACTGTGCCATGATGGCCGAGCGGGTCGGGCACAAGGCCATTTATCTGTCCGGGGGCGGTGTGGCCAATGCTTCCTACGGGCTGCCGGATCTGGGCATGACCAGCATGAATGATGTGCTGGAAGATGTGCGCCGGATCACCGCGGCTACCGACGTGCCGTTGCTGGTCGATATTGACACTGGCTGGGGGGGAGCATTCAACATTGCCCGCACCATTCGGGAGATGATTCGCGGGGGTGCCGCCGCCGTGCATATCGAGGATCAGGTTGCGCAGAAGCGTTGCGGACACCGGCCCAACAAGGAAATCGTCAGCACCGGAGAGATGTGTGATCGTATTCGGGCCGCCGTCGATGCGCGAACAGACGAGAATTTCTTCATCATGGCCCGTACCGATGCATTCGCTCAGGAGGGCCTTGACGCGGCACTGGAGCGTGCTCAGGCGTATGTGGAAGCAGGCGCGGACGGGATCTTTGCCGAAGCGGTCACTGAACTTGAGCATTACACGGCGTTTGCCGAGGCTCTGAATGTGCCCATCCTGGCCAACATTACGGAATTTGGCAAGACACCGCTGTACAGCTGTGACGAGCTGGCTGAGGCGGGTGCGGATATGGTGCTCTATCCCCTGTCCGCCTTCCGGGCCATGAACAAGGCCGCACTGGCCGTCTATCAGGATATTTTTGACAAGGGCCATCAGCGCGACCAGATTGACAACATGCAAACCCGCATGGAACTGTACGATTTTCTCAATTATCACAGCTTCGAACAAAAGCTGGATCAACTGTTCGAACAGGGCAAGAACAAATAACATCAAGACATGACGCAAGAGGGCAAGAACGATGGTTGACAAGAAACTCGGAGGTGCCGGGCTGCGTGGCCAGGTGGCGGGTGAGACAGCGCTGTGTACCGTGGGCAAGGAAGGTCATGGCCTGACCTACCGCGGCTACCCCATTGAAGTTTTGGCAGAGAAGGCCGAATTTGAAGAGGTGGCCTATCTGCTGTTGCGCGGCAAGCTGCCCAACCGGCAGCAGCTGGCAGATTTCAAGGCCCGCCTGAAAGCCCTGCGTGGTTTGCCGCCCGCACTGAAGGAGGTTCTGGAGCGTATCCCGGCGGATGCGCACCCCATGGATGTCATGCGCACCGGGTGCTCGGTACTGGGCAATCTGGAAGGTGAGAAGGATTTCTCGGAGCAGGATGACAAGATTGACCGCATGCTGGCGCTCTTTCCGTCCATCATCTGCTACTGGTGGCGTTACGTGCAGGATGGCGTTCGCATCGACACGGAAACGGATGATGACTCCATCGGCGCGCACTTTCTGCACCTGCTGCGCGGTGAAGCACCGTCCGAGCTGCATGCACGCGTGATGAATGTATCGCTGATTCTGTACGCGGAGCATGAGTTCAATGCCTCGACCTTCACCGCTCGTGTGGTGGCCTCGACGCTGTCCGATATTCATTCCTGTATCACCGCAGCCATCGGAGCCTTGCGGGGCCCCTTGCATGGGGGGGCAAACGAGGCGGCCATGGAGATGATCGAGAAGTTCTCCAGCCCGGATGATGCTGAACAACAGCTCCTCGGAATGCTTGAGCGCAAGGAAAAGATCATGGGCTTCGGCCACGCGATTTATCGCGAAAGCGATCCGCGTAACGGTATCATCAAACAGTGGTCGGAGAAGCTGGCCAGGGACGTTGGGGATACCGTGTTGTACCCTGTGTCCGTGCGTTGTGAAGAGGTCATGTGGCGCGAGAAGAAGCTGTTCTGCAACGCCGACTTCTTCCACGCATCGGCCTATCACTTCATGGGCATTCCGACGCCGCTGTTTACGCCGATTTTCGTCATGTCCCGGTTGACCGGGTGGGCGGCGCATGTCAAGGAGCAGCGGGCCAACAACCGGATTATCCGGCCGTCGGCCGAGTACACCGGTCCGGAGCATTCGGAGTGGGTCGATATCGACGACAGGGACTGAGTACGCGTATCGGGCCGGCATGGCATCCGGCCGCAGCATGCAGAGACCCCGGTGAACGCCGGGGTCTTGTTTTTCAGTGGCGGTTTTACTCAGCCATACAGGCGCTGCTGCAGGGCCCGAATCCGTTCATCCAGTGGCGGATGAGTGGTAAAGAGAGCAGCGATTCCGCGCTTGACCCCCTCATTGATGGCAAAGGCGGACAGGCTTTCCGGCATTTCATCCGGCACCTGGGTTTCGGCCTTGAGGTGCTGCAACGCGGCGATCATCGCGCCGGCACCAGCGAGCTGGGCACCGGCTGCATCTGCCCGGAATTCGCGCTGGCGTGAAAACCACATCACTATCAGTGACGCCAGAATGCCGAGTATCAGTTCCGCGACAATGCTGACCACATAATAGCCGATTCCCGGGCCCTCATTGGCCGAGCGCCGGAACAGGGCCTGATCGACGACGGTACCCACGACCCGCGCGAGCATGATGACGAACACGTTGAGTACACCCTGCAGCAGTGTCAGGGTCACCATGTCACCATTTGCCACGTGGCCGATTTCATGCCCGAGAATGGCCCGTATTTCATCTTTGCTGTAGCGTTCGAGCAGGCCTGAGGACACGGCAACCAGTGCATCATTCCGGTTCCACCCCGTGGCGAAGGCGTTGGCTTGCCGTGCGGGAAAGATGCCGACCTCCGGCATCCCGATGCCTGCTTCCCGGGCCAGTTGCGCAACGGTATCCACCAACCAGGCCTCGGCGGGTGTCCGGGGTGTTTCAATGATGCGGGTGCGTGTACTCATCTTCGCCAGCGTCTTGGACATCAGCAGGCTCACGAAGGCGCCACCGAAGCCGAAGATCACGGCGAAGATCAGCAAGGCATTGAACGAAATGCCCTGGCTGTAGAGATAGCGATCCACACCCAGAATACGCAAAGTGAAACTGGCGACAAGCAATACCGCCAGGTTGGTGGCAACGAACAGCGCAATGCGTTTCATGCAATCCCCATCGATTAATCTGCAGACGCCACCATGATTGGGCTGGCGCCCAATCTTTTCAACCGACGGTGCATGACAGATTGTTCAGGAAGCCGATGCGCCGTGGGCGAAAAGCAGATCGTGCATGTGGGCGCGCAGCGTGTCGGATGTGCCATGCCGCAACTGGTGAGCCAGGGTGTGGGCACGGGTAGGGCCCGGGTCGGCGGCTGCAGAGAGCAGGGCGATACTGCGCGAGGTCAATACCGCCTGATCCAGCCCTTCCTGCCTGAGCGTGCTGTTGTAGCGCAACCAGCCTTCCTCGGCCAGCCAGAGCATGGTTGCAAGGCACGCTTGATGGCGGGGGCTGTGAATGCCGTATTCATCAGCCTCATCCGGCCCGCTGATATCTTCCGCAATCAGCAGCACCGGACGCGGGAAGGCCATATAGAGCTGCAGCAGTATCCGGGCGGCATCCCGGAAAAAGTCATCCATGTGCAGGTCATGCATGGCGGTTATTGCTCATAGAGTGACAAGAAGCGCGCCAGACGCTCGATCGCGTCGGTCAGAACATCTTCGCGCGGCAGAAAGACCAGACGCAGATGCTGGGTATCCTGCAGGTTGAAGGCGGACCCCTGAACCAACAGAATTTTCTCCTGGCGCAGAAGGTCCAGTACCATGCGCTCATCATCATGGATGGGATACCGCTTCGGGTCCAGCTTCGGGAACAGGTAGAGGGCGCCTGCCGGTTTGACACAGCTTACTCCGGGGATGGAGGTAAGTGCGTCGTGCGCTACCCGGCGCTGTTCGTACAGGCGGCCTCCGGGCGCCACCAGGTCATTGATACTCTGATAGCCACCTAGGCTGGTCTGAATGGCCAGCTGCGCGGGCACATTGGAACACAGGCGCATGGCCGCCAGCATTTCCAGCCCTTCGATAAAATCTGTCGCCCGCAGCTTGGCACCGCTTATGATCATCCAGCCGGATCGGTATCCGGCAGCCCGATAGTTCTTCGAGAGTCCGTTGAAGGTCAGGATCAGAAGGTCGTCGGCAAGCGACGCCGTCGGGATGTGTTTGGCTCCGTCATAGAGAATCTTGTCATAGATCTCGTCCGATAACACGATGAGCTTGTGACGGCGTGCAATTTCAAGCAACCCCTCGAGAATCTCCCGGCTGTAGACGGCGCCGGTCGGGTTGTTGGGGTTGATCAGCACAAGCGCTTTGGTGCGCTCGGTGATCTTGCTCTCGATATCCGCCAGATCCGGGAACCAGTCGGCCTGCTCATCGCATACATAGTGAACGGGATGCCCACCCGCCAGGCGCGTTGCAGCGGTCCACAGCGGGTAGTCCGGGGAGGGGATCAACACCTCGTCGCCATCGTTGAGCAGCGCGTGCATGGTCATGACGATCAGCTCGCTGACGCCATTGCCGAGGAAGATATCCTCAATGTCGACGTTGCGGATATTGCATTGCTGGGCATACTGCATCACCGCCTTGCGTGCAGAAAACAGGCCTTTGGAGTCACAGTAACCCTGAGCCTGGCTCATGTTGTAGATGACATCCTGCTGAATCTCGTCGGGCACCTCCAGGCCGAAAGGTGCCGGATTACCGATGTTCAGCTTGAGGATGCGGTGCCCTTCTTCTTCAAGTTGCTTGGCCGCCTTGAGCACTTCTCCGCGGATTTCGTAACAAACATTCGAGAGTTTGGTTGATTTTCTGACTTCGAGCATTTAGTTTCTGGCTTCCGGACTGCGTGTTGTTTTCTCGGCATCATACAGCGAGATCCTGAAGTGAGCAAAATAATCAAGAGCGACAGCGAGTGGCAGGATGAACTGCCTGAAGAGGTGTTTGAAGTCTGCCGGAATTGTGGAACCGAGCCACCCTTTTCAGGGCGCTACTACAACTTCTGGGAGGCCGGCGCCTATCACTGCGCCTGCTGCGATGCCGTATTGTTCAGCTCGGAACACAAGTATGACTCCGGTTCGGGCTGGCCAAGCTTCTTCCAGCCCCATGATCAGGCGAGGCTCAGGCTGCTCGAGGATCGATCTCATGGAATGGTGAGAACCGAGGTGCGCTGTGAAGCGTGTGATGCGCATCTGGGGCACGTGTTCGATGATGGACCACCGCCTACCGGGCAGCGGTATTGTATCAACTCCGTGTCAATGGTATTCAAACCGGCAGAAACCTGATGCGTGTCTCGTCCTGACGGGGTCGTTCGTATGGCGATCTTCCGAGCGTCACCTAAACTTGAGTCAAATACTCGGGAGTAGGTGACATGAAGAGGTTGATTGTCTGCGTGTTGTGCGCAGTCACTTTTTCGGTCGCGGCGCGCGAGGTGGTTCGGGTGGGCGGTTACAGCTTCCCGCCTTATGTCTCCAGGATTGCAGATAACCGGGTAGAGGGCATCTCGGGTCAACTTCTCGTAGCGCTCAATCAGGTCCAGAATCAGTATACGTTCCGCTTTGTGCCCACTTCTTCGAAAAGACGTTACCGGGACTTTGAGCAGGGCCGGTTTGATCTCATGCTGTTCGAAAGCCCTCAGTGGGGGTGGCAGGGCAAGCCGGTGCGGGCCAGCCGTATTTTTCTGACAGGCGGTGAGGTGTACGTGGCCCGGCGCGCACCGGCCAGAGATCAGCGGTTTTTTGATTCGCTGGACGACAAGCGCATCGTGGCAATTCTTGGGTATCACTATGGTTTCGCCAACTTCGTCGCAGACGAAGAGGTATTGCATTCGCGCTTTGATATCCTTCTGAGCACGAGTCATATGGGCAGCTTGCGGGCGGTGCTGTTGTC
>RFIV01000016.1 GCA_003695085.1 Gammaproteobacteria bacterium | reverse complement strand
GGATTGAGCAACAGAGCAATGGCAATGATCACCCGTTGGCGCATACCACCTGACAACTCGTGCGGATACTGATCCAGGCGGGTTTCCGGCGAAGGAATATGTACCAGCTTGAGCTTCTCGACCGCAATGGCGCGTGCCTCTTCCTTGCTGACCTGAGTGTGAGCAATCAGGCACTCGACCATCTGTTCGCCGATGGTGAGCACCGGGTTCAGGGTCATCATCGGATCCTGAAAGATCATGCTGATGCGATTGCCGCGGATGGTGCGCATCTGCTCGGGCGTTAACCGGGTCAGATCCTGTCCTTCGAACAGAATTTCGCCGCCTGAAATATAGCCCGGGCGGCTGATCAGATTGACAATGGAAAAGGCCGCCACGGATTTGCCGGCGCCGGACTCCCCGACAATGCCCAGACGTTCACCCCGGTCCAGTTTGAAGCTGACATTGCGCAGGGCAGTGACTTCGCCGGTCCGCAGGCCGAACCGGACTTCGAGATTGTTGACTTCAAGCAGTGCCATGGATCAGCCCTTGTAGAGTTTCGGGTTCAGAACGTCGCGCAGCCAGTCGCCCAGCAGGTTCATGACCAGTACCAGCCCGATCAGTACAATGCCGGGGATGATGGTGATCCACCAGGAGCCGGAAAAAATGTACTCGAATCCCGAGGAGATCAATGAGCCCAGAGAGGGCTTGGAAACCGGCATGCCCAGCCCGAGGAAGGACAGGGAGGCCTCGGAGATAATCGCGTTGGCGATCTGAACCGTTGATATGACCAGAATCGGCGACAGCGTATTCGGCAGAATGTGCCTGAACATGATGCGTTTCGAGGGCATGCCCATCACGCGGGCAGCATCGACGTATTCCTTTTTCTTTTCGGCCAGCACCGAGGCACGGATGGTGCGCGCATACTGGGGCCACTCTGCAATGCCGATGACCAGAATCAGCATGATGAGTGCCAGATCCTGATACAGCTCCGTGCCAAAGGCAGCCTGAAACACCGCCAGAACAATGATGGCCACCATCATGGTTGAGAAGGACAACTGAATATCCGCCAGACGCATGAGAAAGGCGTCAATCCGCCCCCCGAAATAACCGGCAGTCAGCCCGAGCACGACACCCAGAAAGGCTTGCAGCAATACGGCGCCGATTCCGATGGTCAGCGAGATGCGCGTGCCGTAGAGGATGGTGGACCACAAATCCCGGCCCTGTGCATCGGTACCGAGAATGAACCGCTCATCACCTTCTTCTGACCAGGCCGGAGGCAACTCCGAGTCCATGATGTCAATCTGTGCCTGGTCATACGGGTCAAAGGGCGCAATGACCGGCGCCAGCAGGGCGGCCAGCAGATATACCAAGAACACTGTGAAACTGAAGATGGCGACCTTGTCGCGCTTGAAACTGTGCCAGAAATGCGAGTCGCGGAAACGCTGCCAGCGGCTCGGGGCAACTTCGTTGTCAATCAATGCCTGCTCGCTCATGCTTTCTTGCCTGCCAGTTTGACGGTCGGATTCACCAGACCATAAATGAGATCAACGATGGTGTTGGTCACCACGAATATCGCACCCACGATAATGAGGTAGGCGACAATCAGCGGTGTATCCACACGGTTCACCGCTTCAAGGAAGAGGAAGCCCATTCCCGGCCACTGAAAGACGGTTTCGGTCAGGATGGTGTAGGCGACCATGGTGCCAATCTGAACACCACCCACGGTAATCACCGGCAACATGGTATTCTTGAGTGCATGCAGGAAGTAAATGCGCTTGGGAGACAGGCCTTTCGCCCAGGCAAAACGCACATAGTCCTGCTCCAGCACTTCCATCATTTCGGAACGGATCAGGCGGATAAACAGCGGCAGCATGATGGAGGCCAGAGAGATAGCCGGCAGCACCAGATGCTCCAGACCGTCCGCAGTCAGAAATCCTGATTCCCAGTAGCCGAATACAGGAACGGTTTCGCCCCGGCCATACGAAGGCATCCAGCCCAGTTCGATGGCAAAAAAGTACATGAGCATGATGGCGGTGAGGAACACCGGTATGGAAATCCCCACGATGCTCAGCCCCATGATGGTCTTGGAGAACCAGGATTGAGGCTTGATGGCAGCGTACACGCCCAGGGGAACCGACAGTGTCACGATAATCAGAGTCGCTGCAAACACCAGCTCCAGCGTTGCTGGCAGCTTCTTGAGAATGACCGTGAGCGCAGGCTCCTTGAAGAAGTATGAGGTGCCCAGGTCTCCATGCAATGCGTTTTTCAGGAAGCGTCCGTACTGGACCAGAAACGGGTCGTTCAGACCCAGCTCATCACGCAGTGCCTGGCGCTCGGCCTCGGACACCGACTGTCCGACCAGCTCGCGCAGGGGGTCACCCAGATTGTCCTGAATGGAGAAACTGATCAGGCTGATGATGAACATGACCACTATGGCCTGAAACAGCCTGCGTATGAAAAATGCCAGCATGGTTCACCCTGTCTAAACATGAAAAGGGGGCGTGAACGAGCACGCCCCCGGTTGGAACGCCGCATCTTACTTGACGACCAGATCGCCCAGGTACGGGAAGTTCATGACGTTGACCACGTCTTCGATCATGACGTTCTTCTTGCTTGCCCAAGCCAGGTTCTGCCAGTGCAGCGGCACGAAAGCTGCCTCGTCATACAAGGTCTTCTCGATGCTCTGCATGATGGCAGCGCGCTTCTTCTGATCCGTCTCGGCATTGGCCTGACGCACCATTTCGTCGACTTTCGGGTTGCAGTAGTTGCCGCTGTTGTACTGCCCCCAACCTGTGGCTTCGTCCGGGCAGGTCGCGAGGAACTCGTAGAAGTTGTTGGAGTCCTCGGTATCGGAGTGCCAGCCGATCATCATGATGTCAGCTGAACGCTTGTCGAACTCCGGCCAGTACTGCGCCTTCGGCATGGTCTTCAGATCCACCTTGATGTTGATCTTCGACAGCATGGCCGCGACTGCCTGAGCGATTTTCTCGTCGTTCACGTAGCGGTTGTTGGGTGCCATCATGGTCACGGTAAAGCCGTTCTCGTATCCGGCTTCCTTCATCAGCTGCTTGGCCTTTTTCAGATCAAAGCGCGGCTTGAGATCCGGATTGTGGCCCAGATAGCCCTTGGGGCTCATCTGTGCAGCCGGCGTGGCAAAGCCCTTCATGATCTTCTTGACGATGCCTTCCTGGTTGACGGCATAGTTGATCGCCTGGCGCACCCGCACATCCTTGAACTCCGGACGGCGGTTCTGGTTGAGCTGGAACATGATGATGCGCGTGCCGCTCATGGTGACCAGCTTGGCCTTGTCGCTCTTGTGGATACGCTCCAGATCATTCGGTGGTACCGGCGCAATGAAGTCCACATCACCGGACAGCAGCGCTGCGACACGGGTGGGGTCTTCCTTGATCGGCGTCAGGGTGATTTTGTCCACGTTTCCCTTGGAGGCCTTGTCCCAGTAACCCGGGAAGCGCTTGAATTCAACACGCACACCCTGTTCACGGTAGGTAATGGTGTAGGGGCCCGTACCACTGACGTGACGGGAGGCAAAAGAGTTGCCGTGCTTGACCAGTGCGTCCTTCGGATTGCCGTTCTCATCCGTGCCGGTGTAGAACTGGCTGTCCATCGGGAAAATGTACGTGGCGTTGTTCAGCACCAGCGGGAAAGGCTTCTTCGTGATCAGGTCAACCGTGTAATCATCCACCTGTTTCGCACCTTCGAAGGGCTCGAAAATGCCCTTGAAGTCAGGGGAGTTCTTCAGGCGGTTGAACGTGAATACCACATCTTTGGCAGAGAAATCGTTGCCACTGTGGAATTTCACACCCTTGCGCAGATAAAAGCGAACAGTGCGGTCGTCGATGCGCTCCCACTTTTCAGCCAGACGGGGCTCGAAGCCCAGATCCTTGGTCCAGCGTACCAGCGGATCGAAAACCATGTGAGACAGTTGCAATGTGCCGCCTGACAATTGCTCATGCGGGTCCAGTGAGACCGGGTCGGCATCGTAAGCGACCTTGAGTTCAGCTGCGAACACCGGGGAAGCGACCAGACCCAGGCTGAGCGCCGCACCGGCCAGATAATGCAGGGCTTTTTTCGTTTTCATTATCGTTTTCCTTTTTTTGTTGCGTTTGCCAAAGAGACATAACGTCACAACAGGCTATAGAAAACGGCCGAGGGGGCCAATCGAAAAAATGAAAGACGTTATGTGTCGGACGCATGAGGGGGCTTGAGAGTCTGCCTCAAAGCCTGTCGATAGGCCTGTTCGGCTGACCGGGGATGGGCATGGTCAAAGTCGCGGCAGATGCGCGTCCAGTCATGTTGCTGCAGGGCAAGTGCAAGGGTCCAGCGCCGCAGTTCAGGGTCCATGGCCGAGTAACGCCCGGTCTTGACCCATAGCATAAGCCAGTCGAGCAAGTCCGGGCGGGCAAGATCCAGTGGCCGGGCACCGCTTGCATAGGCACTTACCAGCGCGGGCGGGTCCTCGGGCCAGGGCGAGGGCGGACCGGTCAACGAAAGCAGTATCTCGTCCAGAAGCTCGGCGGGCGCATCCGACAGGGCGGTTGCACCATAGGTGCGCACCAGGTTGGAAAGCAGGCGATACGCATCATGCAAGCCTGAAACGGGCTGGAAGCTCCGCAGAACACCCACTGCATGGCACGCCGTCCATGCATCAGCGCGGGTACCCAGGTAGACAGCCCGGAACTGCTGTCGTTGCCAGAACCTGAGCACAACAGGATCGCCGGCAAACACTGCGCCTATGCCAACGAGGGCCGGGTAGTCCGCTCTGACATGCTGAACGAACTTGTGCAACAGCAGGGAGCCGATACCCATGTTCTGGCAGGTGGGATGTACGGCTATGCGAATGACCCGCGCCCACAGCTTGGTCAATACGTCCTTGCGCACGCTGATTTGTGCCAGCAGTTGCGGAAGCACATGCCCTCTTGGGCGTCGTTTGCCAGCCACTATGGCATCAATCAGGTCAGCGTCACCAAAGGCGCCTTCCAGCGCAAACCACACCAGACCAATCAGTGTGTCTCCATTGAATGCGCCAAACAAACGGGTCGTCGAGGCATCCAGCAGGATCTTGATGTCATCCGGGGTTGTGCGATAGTGCGCTTCCCGAAGCAGCGTGAAACATTGTGACAGCAAGGTTCCATCTGCATCCAGCTCGGTAGCGGGAAGGGCCCGGAACTCAAGCAGCGTGTCCCCGGAGACCTCCACGGGCCGGAGCAGCTGGTCTTGCAGAAACAGACGATTCAGCCAGCATTCGAGCGGATCACCCGGAGCCCAGCGCATGGGGCGTTTCAGCTCGACATGATTCAGAGACGGGCACATTTTGCGCAAGGCGGGTTCCACCCGCAGGCGGAATCCCTGACCGCTGCCTTCGTAGCCACAGGTTGTGGTTGCCATGGCCACGCGTCGGTAGTGGCGGACCAGCTTCAGCACCATGGGGGCAGGCAATGCGGCAGCCTCATCAATCAGCAGCAGATCGGCATCCGGCCAGCTGCGCATCAACTCGTCCGGTGGGAGGAAGATCAGGCCGGGGGAGGGTGCGTCGCTTCCTGTCTGCTGGCTGAAATGGTCCATCAGTGTAGTCACCGCCTGACGAGACGGTGCGGTAACAATGATACGTGCCTCGGGGCGACCCGCCAGTATGCGTGCAGCACCAATTCCCATGGCTGCGGACTTGCCACGGCCCCGATCCGCACGGATGATCAGCGGGCGACGACTGCGCTGCCGCATGAGGCGGGCTATGGCCTCAATCGCATCGGCCTGGGTTTCGCCCTCCAGAGGGGGCGTGCTTGCACCCTCGAACCGGGGTGTGCGCCGCCAGCACAAGGATTCGTCTCCGACCTGCAAGATCGGAAAAGAGCTGGTCAATATGCTTTCTTTCAGCCGTTGCAGGAACAGTCCCCGGGCTTCGTCCAGGCGAGAAGGCCAGGCCAGCAGGCGTGTCAGATCCTGATCGTCCGAAACGCTCCAGCGCTCAAGTCCGGGTACAATCAGGCACCAGATACCCCCGCCTCGTACCCAGCCCTGGCTTGCCGCCAGGGCATCCGCATGCACCCCCCTGCGCAAATCCAGCACCACACGTTCAAACTCGCGCCCCAGAAACTGACGAAATTGCTCAGGCGAAAAAGCAGGCGTGGCGCTTGCCAGATCGTCCTGATGAGTCAGCAACAGCCCCCCGCCGGGGCACAGACTTTCCAGTGCAGACAGAAGCGCTTCAGTGGGAGCATCGGGACTGGCCTCCACTATCAGGGGCAATCGCACGCCGTGCCGGCGGCACAGGGTCAAAACCGGCGTCAGCGCACTCAGTTCATCTGCAATGCGTTCGGCGTAAACTTCTGAATCCATCAAACGGAACGATACTCTGCAGACTCCGGAGTCGGACGTCGGTCCGTACCCAGCCACTTGACCACAAATACAGCGTGGCCATTGGTTTCGAACTGACGTTTCATGACATCACTCAATGCAGCGTTGACGGCATCAAACTCTCCAAACACCTGGGTGCTCATGCGGTTGGGTATGACTTCGATGCCGGCATGTGACTGTAACCGGGCTATAACATCCCGGATAAGTGGCTTGTAGTCATCCGTCAGCGGATAAAAGCTGACTTCTGCTGAGACTCTCATGGTGGCCCTCCCCTCGGCCAAATTGGTTATATGATAACCTGTCAGTGAGGGCGCTAGAAGGGCTGAATCATGCCGCGGCACACATTATGGGGATTTCTGGCTCTGTATCTGCTGCTGGCAGGTTGCAGTCAGCCAACAATGGAGACCGTGCTCGCAGACTATGCCGAGCGTCTCGAGCGTGTGCTGGAGGTAACGGTCAGCACACCTGGCGCCGGGAGCGAGCCACGATTTCCCAGTCGCCGGGAGCTGACCCTGCCTGTACCGGAAATGCGTATGGGCATGCTGGATTTCTTGTCGTTGTATTCGTGCGAGCTCAATAGCCTGATCGGGCAGCGCAACAGTGTACTTGGGCGGGTGATGACACCCAGCCAAACCCTGCTTTACGAGCAAAAGTTCATGAAGCTGGCCCGGGTGTGTCTGCAAAGCCTGGAAGCGGAAGATAGCATGCATGAGGTGCTTGGTTCCGTGCTTGAAACCAAGGAAAGGCACCGTGGTCACTATGAGTGGAATGCGGTCATGGCGACGAAAGAGATGCAGCATCTGATGAGTTCTCGCGGAGGGTTGCTTGCTCTCGAGCCTCGGCAGGACTGGCGTGCGACGCAAGAGGCCCTGGAAATCCTGGCGGGCTGGGCGGGACAGCCGGAATGGCCGGATTCAGGCTTTGAGCGTGTGAACAAGCAGCTGGCCCGGGGGCCTTCTGTCGGGCGTCTGATACTGGAGGGATATCGCATCGAGTCTTGGCTGGATGCTGTGAATATAGCCATGCGAAAGCGTGCAGAGGGCCGTCCCCTCTGTCTGAGCGGGCGCCCGACACGTCGCAGCACCATTGCCGTCAATGTCCTGACCCACGTGTTTGTCGGGCAGATTCAGCCGGTACTTGTCCGCCATCTGCGGGAACGCTCGCGCATACTGCCTTCTGTCGTCGCGCTTGCCAGATCTTACCGGGCACTCTGGCCCCGGGCCTGGCAGCAATGGTCAGAAGTGATGCTGCCGGAGTCGTTTGTGACGGGCGCCCGGCTTCGGCAGAAGGTACGCGAGCATGTAGCCCTGTGGAAAAAAGTGCTGGCGCCATGTGGGTGGTCACCGGGCAATGAAAATGGGAATGCAGCACAGTAATGAGTTTGGCCTATTGCAAACGGTATCAGGCCTTTGCTAAGGTTGGGGCGTTGCAGGAAGCGACATTCCACACTCAAGGAAGAGGTCAGTATGGAACTGGTATTGTCTGTCTCCAGGCACCCTGATGGGGTGTCCCTGTCTCAAAATCGCTACGTCTTTGATCTGCTCGGTGGTGTTATCGGTCGCTCGGCTGAATGTGACTGGGTACTGGATGATCCGAGGCGGATTCTGTCGTCCCGTCATGCGCTGATCGGTACCGAGAACCGGACATTCTTTATCGAGGATACGTCGACCAATGGGGTCTACATCAATGATGCACCCCAAGCGTTGGGAAAGGGCAAACGCCACGCGCTCAAGGCCGGAGATACGCTCCGGATGGGCGAATACATCCTTGATGTGTTGCAGGCCGGTCAGGAGGCTGAGCCCGGAACGGCGGACGAACCTGAGCCTGTGATGATGCAGGAAGAGCGGGTCATGGATGCCCCCACTGATTTCGTGGCATCTCCATCGGCCGTGCATTCACCACCTGTGACAAGTGTGGGGACATCCGCCGCGGGTGAGCCGATGAAAGACGCTTTTTCCGTGAAAGCCGCTGTGCAGCCGGTACGCCAGGACGTGCGCGACTCCGGTCAGGATTTGTGGTCGGTTTTTGTGCGTGAGCTGGGCGTGGAAGACTACCTGCATCTCAATCCGGGTGAAGACAGTGCACGTGAGCTGGCGCGTGTTTATCGAAGCGCACTGCGAGTTCTGCTGGCGTTGTCGGGTGAGGAGTCCGCATTCTATCGTCGCCATCATCTGACCTCGCCCTATGAGGAGCGGCGGGAGGTGAACCCTGTTCGGGTGGCTGTAAACGAACGTCAGCTGCTTCAGCAACTCATTTTTGATCGTCAGCCAGAGTGCATGGATGTGGACGGAACCATGTCGGACCTGCGGGAGGGCCTGTCGCGACACATGCTGGCACTGGAGCAGGTCGTTGAATCGTTGTGTCCAAGGCGAGCTCTGGGGCCACGTGAAGGCTCCGCCAGACGGGCGCAACAAAAGAGGTTGTGGCTGGAGGGTATCATGAGAGCGCGTTACCGCACTGATTCTGCACCCTCTTCGGCCAAGGAGTGAGGCACTCGGCATGAAGACTGGATCAAGAATCATCTGCATTCTGCTCATCACCCTGATGACTGGCTGTGCAAGCTGGATTCGATCAGATACCACCAAACTTGATCTGCGCGTGACAGCCGGCGGAGATGTCAACCCGGATCTGAGCGGGCGTCCGTCACCGGTCGTGGTGAGAGTATTTGAGTTGCGGGCATCATCGGTATTCGAGAATGCAGATTTTGTTGCCCTGTACGAGTACACGCAAGATACGCTGGGTGTGGATCTCGTCAAGTCCGAGGAGTGGGTGCTGGCGCCCGGGGAAAATCGACGATTCAAGTATGCGTTGTCACCTGAAACCAACTTCGTGGCAGTCATGGCGGCCTATCGAGATATATCTTCGGCAAATTGGCGCTATACGTTGCCGGTGGCAGCGGGCGAGCGCAATGTCGGACAACTGGTGCTCGGAGCACAAGGTATCCAGTCCATTCGCAAGCAGGACTGATACAGGACACACTGCAGGGAGCAGAAACAGGACATGGAATCAGTAGTCTGGTCAGAAGGCTTGTTGCTCACGCCCCAGCATTTTCAGATGCAGGACAGGTTTCATCGGCAGGAACTTCACGCGCGTGCAGGCCTGATTCAGCCTGATGCCTGGGGAGTCGTGTCCCTCGACGTCAGTCACCCCCAGCTTGAAGCCGGACTGATAGAGCTCACCCGGTTGCAGGCGTTGATGCCCGATGGCACGCGGATTGACGTGGCCGGGCAGGAGGCGCGACAACTTGCAATAGAAGTAACCGAAGCCCCGCAAACGATCTGGCTGGTCTTGCCGGCCGGAGGGCGATTCAGCCTCCACGAATCCAATGAAAACGCGCCGCGCAAGGTGATCTGGCGAGAAGTGCAGAGCGAAGTAGAGGATGGGGGGGCTATCGAGGAAGTTGCGGTCAGTGTGCCACAATCGAGGTTGTCGGCCACTCCTCCCGACACGGCACAAGTCGCCATGCCTTTGCTGCGCGTTGAATCGGTGGACAGCCAGGGGCGTCTGGTACTGGATACGGCATTTCTGCCACCAGTGCTGAATGCCAATACCTTTGAAGCCACACGTGCAGCGCTGAACGAACTGTTGACGCTTCTGGAAAAGCGTAGCCGCCAGTTGGCGACGCTGATTCAGCGCAGTCGCGTCAGCGTGGCGTCGCGGGTCAACGAAACCCTGGCACTGACCCTGATCAATCAGGCCTGCTGCATGGGGCGTCATGCGCTGACACGGCCGACACAGCATCTGCACGGGCATTTTCAGTGGCTGTTGCCTCTCTATGCCGGGTTGGCGTCACTGTCTGGCAAGTCGGTTTGCGATCAGGCGCTTCCCGAGTATGTGCATGAAGCGCCTGCCGAGCATTTCCATTCGCTGCTGCGTGATATTCGGGCCATGCTGGCTAGTGTCTATCAGCCGTCGGCGACAGCGGTGGAGCTGAAGGCGAGCAAGCCGGGCTGGCATCTGGCAACCTTTCGGGATGCGGGGCAGCTTCAGGGAGTGGACCTTGTGCTGGCGATTCGCGCTGACGCGGGTGCTGCGCAGGTGGCCCGGATTGCACGCCAGCAGCTCAAGGTGGCGGCACCCGGAGCCCTGCGTGATCTCGTGTCGCTGCAGTTGCCGGGAATGTCGCTCAACCCGTTGCAGGTCATTCCTGCGGATTTGCCCACGTTATCAGGCTATCAGTACTTCGAGGTGGTTCAGGAAGGCCGCCTATGGAAAGACGTGCGTGAAGAGTCTGCGTTGGGCGTTCATGTATCCGGAGAGGTTCAGGGGCTGGAAATGGCGCTTTGGACCATCCGCCGTGCCAATGTATCCAGGGAGGGATAGCGCATGGACGATCAAACCGTTTTCTTGCCCGATGTGGTCGCTGATGACCGTACAGCCTTTGCCGGTGACTCGGGGTGGGCACATGATTCGGGACTGAAGGAAGATGACTTCAGCAGACAGCAGGGACTGTCCGTCGAGCAGTGGCTGAGTCGGCCCTTCGTGCCGGAAGGTGTATCTGAGCCCGTTTCTGGCCCGAATATTCTGGCAGACGCGGCTCAGCACTTGTTCAATCACGCTCAGGTCCTGCTTGAAGGCGGCAGACTCTCTCAGGCAAGAGCTCTTTTTCAGGAAGACATGGAGCTTTTTGAACGCGCTGCGCATGAAGCCGGAATGGAGTGGCCACGTATCCGGCTGGCGCGCTATGTCCTGTGTACCTTTTGTGACGAATTGCTCTCGCGCTCCGGCACGGTGGTCGAGGGGCAAAGCACGCTGCTGTTTCACTTTCACCAGGAAACATGGGGTGGAGAAGGCGTGTTCTGGGCGTTGAAACAATGTTGCGAGAAGCCATCCCTGCACTGGATGGAAATTGAGCTGATCTACATGTGTCTCAACCTGGGGTTTCAGGGGCAGTTCCGTCGGGAGAAGGATGGCAGGCAGCAACTCGAACGCATTCGCACGATGGTTTGGGGCGTTCTGAAGCGTCTGGGGCGCAGTGCGCCCTCAAATGGATTGATGGATATGCCGGTACCGGAAACCAGTCCGGAGAATCGCCGGTTGTCCATGGCTTTGCGTGCAGCAGGACTTCTGTTGTGT
>RFIV01000196.1 GCA_003695085.1 Gammaproteobacteria bacterium | reverse complement strand
GATCATAATGTGAAGCCAGTGCCTCGCTGGCGGGTCGGGGCCAGGCACCCGCGTGATCCGTGAAGATCAGCTGATGTCGGCCTTCGGAATGGCGGAAGAACCCGACGCATCCCAGTTCGTTGAAAAGACGACACAGGAAGTCCCAGTCACTTTCCCCGGCTTGTGTGCGGTATTGCCAGACGGGGACGGTCTGCTTCAGATCGAGGACAAGATCATCCAGCCGCAGGCCGGCTTCCTGCCAGAGTGATCGGGCGATATCAGGCGTGCTTTGGTTGGTGTAGATGCGATAGCGGCTGCGCTGGGTCAGCCACCAGGCATGAGGCACCAACGTCAGTTGCATGCGCTGAAAGCGACCTGCATCCTGAAGCCGCTTTGCCGCACAGAGCGCGCCGTGAAGATACCGGGACCCGTATCGTCCGCGCATCCGGACAGAGACATCCCGCCCCAGCCAGGCATCGGGGTCAGGCAATTCATCGGCCGAGGCCACGATGAGGGTTGTCCGAGACAGTTCGGCAAGCGCTTCCTGGCTGCTGAGGCTGAGCAGGCGCAGATCGGCAGAAATATCCGCCACCCGGACAGTAAGGCGGGCGGTCGAGGTAGCCAGTTCCATGGCAAACTTCCTGATTGTCCTTGAATCGTTTGGATTATAAGGGCACCGGAATGGGTTGGCCAGTGAACAGGCCTCAAATGTGGTGGATTTGTAAACAACTGTAAGGGTGCGAACGGATCAGCACTTTTCCCCCAAACGCGTGATATAGTAAGCACATGAGACATTTGGGAGGATTCACCGCCATGGTTCGTAAAAGTGTATATGCACTCTGTGCAGGGATGATGATTGGCTGGGCCGGCCTGGCCGTTGCCGGGTTGACGGATGACGACGGTGGCGAAGTCAAGCAGATCCAGGAAGTTCGTCTGGAAATGCAGGTCACACCCATCAAACTGGTGCCCGAGCGGGGCAATGTAGTGGTGGAGCAGCCGGGCAGTGCATTTCTGGATTGGGAAGCCGGTTTGCGCCTGATGTCGGTAGCGGATCAGAAATTGTTCAGCAAGTTTGAGGTGGGCCAGCCGGTCAAGATTACCGTGGTGGCGCCCAAGGGCGCATCCGTTGGCACCATCGTCGCCGCGCGCTGATACGATTCGAGGCTGCACCGGTTATCCGGTGCAGAAAAGAAAAACGCGGCCGTCCGGGCCGCGTTCAATGGCAGTGCTATCCCTGCTTTCTCCATCCTGGAGTACGGTTTTCGTCCTTGTCAGTCCCTTGGTTCATCCCTGTTCTGGCATCATCCTGATGCACATCGTCCTGATTGATCCCTGGCCCGCTCCGTGAGCCTTTGTCGTCCTGACACTGACTATTCTATTCAAACCCGTACCGGATAACAGGCGACAACGCCGGCAATGCGTGTAAGACATTACCGACAGGTGTGTGAGATTATTTCTTGGGCTTGGCCGTCGCGAATCGCCCGACTTCTTCTTTCAGCCAGTCGGTAAACTGCCCGAGCAGTTTGTCTTCTTTTGCGGTTGCTGCCTTTGCGTCGGAACGCTTCTTGCGGGATCCCGGGGGCGCGGCCTTCTTCGGCGGGGCAAAGCGCGGCGTGGGCTTGTTCGGAATGGCATCGTAACGTTCTTTGTACCAGTCCTTGCAGGCTTTCATCTTGGCGTAGGCGTCAGCATCTTCGGGGATGTCACGCAGCTCGCAGATGCGTTGCAACGCCATGTCGAATGCGGTGTCAAAGCCATAACGGTTAATGGATACGGACTTGAAAATGGCCGGTTTGTCGGGAAGCTTGACCCGGATCTTGAACTCGATGGACGGGCCGCGAGCTTCACGATCACGCACCTGCAACTGGAGACCCACGATGGAGCCGTCTTCGTGAATCAGGCGTTCGCCACGTAGCGTCATCAGGTGCCGGACAGCCGCTTGCCACTGGGCCAGCCGCTGGTCGATTTCGCGGGCCTTCTTCATGGCCTTCTGCATGGCGGCCTTGGTATTGCCTTCCACGCGCACATAACGCTGTTGTTCCTTGCCATTGATGGCCCGGGTGATCCGCAGATAGGTGCGGGTACTGTCAGCACTGTCTTTGAATACGGTGATACCCATGCGTGAACCTGTTGTGTCTGCCTTTCGGCTGGAATGATTTGTCGTTGTGTTGTTATGAGTTAGTGCTCACTCCACTGGGGAGCTGGCGTTAGTGTAGTCAGATTTGCCCATGGTCGTCCAGTGTCAATGTCACAATTTGTAACGAGGGCGTGGGTCGTACAGGTTCGCAAGGACGTGCTGCCCCCGCGTGTCGCTCACTCGGTTTCGGGGGCAGGCATGCAGGGAGGGTCAGGTCAGGGTATAAATCAGCCACCCGTCATAGGCAAGAAAGGCACTGAGCAGGATGCCGCCTTCAATACGGTTGATGCGGCCTCGCCCGAGTACGCCAATCCCCATGATCATCAGCATCAGCGTCAGTACGGACATGACCGGCAGATCCCGGTAAAGCACATCCGCTGGCAGATCGGATGGCAGGATGGCACCGGCGATACCAATGACTGCCAGCGTGTTGAAGAGATTCGAACCGACAATGTTGCCGACGGCCAGGTCGTGTTCGCCCTTTCGGGCTGCCGCGATGGACGAGGCCAGCTCCGGCAGGGAGGTACCGAAAGCGACGATGGTCAGGCCGATAATGAGGTCGGATACGCCCAGAGCCTGTGCAATGGTCACGGCGCCCCAGACCAGTGCGCGACTGCTGACGACCAGCAGGATGCCGCCCGCCACCAGCCAGATGATGGCGTGTCTGAGGGGCATCGTGTGCCCGGCCGCCTCGAGGGCCATCTCCTGAGTCAGGTGATCATTCCGGGTATTGAGCGCTGACAGGATGGACCAGCCGATGAAGCCCCCAAAAGCGAGCAACAGTACCCAGGCATCCATCTGGTCGAGGCGGGAGTCCTCGAACAGCAGCCAGAGCAGGGCAGTGACTGTCAGCAGCAGTGGCAATTCCTTGCGCAGCAGGCCCGAGTGAACGGTAATGGGGCTGATCAGGGCGGTGAGGCCGAGGATCAGCGCAATATTGGCGATGTTGGAGCCGACAGCGTTTCCCACAGCCAGGTTCGGGTTGCCGTCCAGTGCGGCCAGTGCCGAGACCACCATCTCGGGAGCTGAAGTGCCGAAGCCAATGATGAGGATGCCTACCAGCAGGGGGGACATGCCCAGATGGGTGGCGGTCGCGGAGGCGCCATCCACAAACTTGTCTGCACTCCAAGCCAGCACGACCAGGCCGGCAATCAGCGCTGTGAAAGCCAACAGCATGCCAGATACCTCTTTCAATCGGGGCCCGTACTCTAGCAATGCCGGGTAGGGGGTGCAATACGAGAATCAGGCGTCTGTTCTGAGGAGGCGTGCGTCAAACTGACGAATCCAGTCGGCCAGATCCGTCTCAGGCATGGGGCGGGAGATATGATAGCCCTGCAGGAGATGGCAGCCTTCAGCCTCATAGAAATGCACCTGCTCGCGCTGCTCGACACCCTCTGCCACGACCTGCAAGCCCAGCTCCCGGGTCATGGCCAGAATCGCTCGCACGATGGCCTGCCCCTGGCGAGAACGCAGGATGCCGTCCGTAAAGGACTTGTCTATCTTGAGAATATCAATGGGCAGGTCCCGCAAGGTGGCCAGTGACGAGTAGCCGGTTCCGAAGTCATCCATGGCAATGGTGACACCCAGTTCGTGCAGTTTCAGCAGGGTATCGACCGCAATCTCGCCCGACTGCATGATGGCCGTTTCGGTGATCTCCATCTCCAGGTAACGCCCGTGCAGTCCGGACTCGTTCAAGGCATCCCGCACGAGGCCCACCACATCGTGGGTACGATAGAACTGAACGGTGGAGAAGTTGACCGCCATGCGCAGCCAGGGCAGGCCGGCCTGATGCAGGCGGCGGGTGGCCCGGCAGGCTTCCTGAAGTACCCACTGCCCGATATCCACGATCAGGCCGCTGTCCTCGGCGATGGGAATGAATCGATAGGGCGGAATATAGCCCTCTTCCGGGTGTTTCCAGCGCAACAGTGCTTCCACGGCCTCGATCCGGCCGTTGTTCAGGTTCAGCTGAGGCTGGTAGTGCAGCTCGAACTCTCCTGCCTTCAGTGCGCGGCGCAGATCCTGCAGCAGGCCCTGACGCTCCAGCGTGCGCTGCTCCATGTCCCGGCTGTAGAATTCAACCTGATCCTTGCCCTTGTGCTTGGCCTGGTACATGGCAATATCGGCGCGCTTGAGCAGGTCGCTGGCGTCTTCGCCGTCATGCGGGTACATGGCGACACCGATGGAGGCGCCCAGCTGATACTGCCGGTTCTGAACGTTGAAGGGCTTGCGCAGGGCGTCGAGAATGCGTTCGGCGATCAAGTGAACGCAGCCGGGCTCCTGAATGTGTGTGAGGATGATGGCAAATTCGTCACCCCCGATGCGTGACAGTTCGCCCTTTTCTCCCCGTCCGGAGACGTCCCGGACACGTGATACAAGGTCCTCGTCCCGCAGGCTGGCCTGGATCCGCTGGGCAATTTCCCTGAGCACCCTGTCTCCGGCGTCGTGGCCCAGGGTATCGTTGACTTCCTTGAAACCGTCGATGTCGATGTACATGACGACCAGGTGCCGGTGGTGACGCTTGGCAGCTGCCAGAGCCTTGTTCAGGAACGTGGTGAACATATGCCGGTTGGCCAGGCCGGTGAGGCTGTCTTCGTACGCAATCTGGCGCAGCTTGAGGCTGGTGGCACGCAGGTTGATGTTCATGTCCTGGAAGGCGCGGGCCAGTGCCCCGATTTCGTCCTGACGACTGGCTGTGGCCAGATGGCGGGTCAGGTCCGGGTTGTCCGTATGCAGCTTGTTATGGCCGATATCGTGGGCCATGTCACGCAGCGCTTCAATGGGATGGATGACCGCCCGATCCAGCATGAAGAAAAGCAGAAACACGGTAATCGCCACCGTGATGCTCATCCATACCAGTGTGGTGCGTGCGACCTTCCGGGCCAGGCGCAGGGTGTCGTTGGCTGGCCATACGGTCAGCAGCTTCAGATCCAGTGGCAACTTGTGCAGGCGAGTGAAATAGGTGGTGTCATCCAGTGTGACGGTGCTCAGGGTATCCGGTTCGGGGCGGCTGCCGGTCTGGTTGGCCAGCTCTGACAAGGCCTGAAGGGACCACCCCGGAGCGCTGCTGATCGGTTTCAGTTCCGGGGTCAGCAGCACTGCAAAGCCCGTTTCCCCTAGCTTCTGGGTCCGGACATGTTCTGCCAGCGGAGCCAGGTTAATACGCATGACCAGATAGCCGGCGATTTCCTGGTCTGCCCGGGTTTTCCAGTCACTGTAGGTGGTTTGTGGAATGGCGTGGGCATAGAGCACATCCGTATCTGAGCCCGACAGGAGGGTACGATAGGTGGAGCGTGCGTCCAGTGTTCTGAGTGCCCGGAACCACGGCTGGTCGGCGGGAGGGGTGGCATCGTGGCTTTCCTTGTGTCCCTGCTTGTGCAGCTGAATCTGAATCTGTCCGCCGGAATCGAGGAGGAAGAGTGCTTCATAGGCCGTGTTTGCGGACAGCCAGGTGCGGAAGGTTTCCAACAGGGGCCGGTAAAGCAGGAAGTTGCGTTGTTGAAGGTCATCCACCAGAAAGTACTGGCGTATCTGAGGCAGCTGGGCCAGGAGCAGGATCTGCCCGGCGGCTTGTCGGTCCAGATCAAGAATGGTCTCCTGAACGGTCTGGTACACCACTTCGGAGCGTACTTCGGCCTGGCGACGCATTTCCCCGGCCTGTTCGGCAAAGAACCGGTACCCCATGGCAATCAGCGGGATCACCACAATGGGGGTCAGAATCAGGAGGACGCGGGCTCGCAGACCCAGGGCAGGACGCTTGATCATTGTCGGAACGTCAGCTCCACAAAGTGCTGGTTCATGCGACGATTGAGTTCACCCGGCCAGGGTGTGAACACTTCACTGCGTTGAAGAACGGTGGCGTCAGGGTAAATGACCGGATCCCGCAGGAAGTTTTCGGGCAGGTACTTTTCGGCCGCCTTGTTGGGCGTGGCATAAAAAATATGCTGCGTGTTGCGGGCATTGACTTCCGGATCATTGAGAAAGTTGATAAAGGCTTCGGCCAGCCTGGCACGCGGGGAGTTGTTCATGACCACCAGCGTGTCCATCCACAGGCCCGTGCCTTCTCGCGGAAGCGCAAAGGCAAGTCTGTTGTCATGCTCCATCAGCTGCAGGGCATCACCATTGAAGGTGAGTGCCATGACGACGTCTCCCTTGATCAGCTCACTGTTTTCGCTGAGTTCCGGGTTGCGCCAATCTTTCACGTAAGGGGTGAAGAGGGTCAGCAGATTGGTTGCCCGGGTCACATCTTCTTCATCGATGTGATTCATGGAGCCCCCCAGTGCCTTGAAGGCCATGGCGTACAGTGTGCTGACAGTATTCAGGGCGAGAATCTTGCCTCTCAGAGATTCGTCCGGCTGAAAGTAATCCATCCAGCTGCGGGGTATTTTCTCGACCCGGTCCGCGCGATAGACGATACCAACGGTACCCCAGGCATAGGGCACGTGGTCGAAGGTCTCGCCCAGCGGTTTCTGGTCCCATGGCATTACGACATGGCGGGCATTGGGAAGGGTGGAGACTGACAGCGGGCGCAGCCAGCCCTGATCGCGGTAGAACGGGAGAAGCATGCTGTCGAGCATGACCAGATCAAAGCCCAGCCCGCGCGTTTGAGCGAGGATCAGTTCGCGCTCGTCGTCATCTTCAAAGTAGACAAAACGCACCTTGGCGTCGTGTGTCTGCTCGAAGTCGTGAACAACCGCCGGGTCGATGTAATCCTCCCAGGTCAGAAAGGTCAGCGTTTCGGTAGCCCGCGCGCTGGATAGCATGAGCAGGGCGGCAGACATCATGAGGCCAGCAAGTCGAAGTCGCATGAGCAGATCCTGTTGCAGGAAATCCACCCAAGTATAGGCCAGCCCGACTTTTTTTGCTCGGCGTGCGGGAGATGGAGCGTTTATACTCTGCCCGGTTGAACATCTTTTACCCGGAGCCTGATGCCATGGTGCCAGATCATGATGATTTGCGACTGCCCGGAGACCGGATCGTACACATGCCGGATGGCCGGCAGTTGGCCTGGCGCGAGTACGGGGCACTTTCCGGTCGGCCCCTGTATTTCTGTCATGGTATACCCGGTTGCCGTCTGGAGGGTCGCTATCTGGATACCGAAGCCCGGCGTGCGGGCTGGCGAATCATTGCGGTGGATCGCTCGGGTATCGGGTTGTCCGGCCGACAACCCGGCAAGACGCTGGAAGATGATGCGGCTGATCTGGCCTGGCTGGCAACGCATCTCGGGCTTGAGCAGTTTGCTGTCATGGGCTGGTCCAGTGGCGCGCCTGTCGCGCTGGCCTGTGCCTGGGCTTTCCCGGATCGGCTGACTGCCTGCTTTGCTGTCTCCGGCTATACCGATTTCTCGGTCTATCCCGATGGCCGGGATTTGCTGCTGGAAACGGGCTGGCCACTGCCCAAGCTGGCACACTGGAGCAAACCGTTGTTTTATGCCGTGCTGGCACTGGGCGTCTGGCTGGCGCGTGTAAATCCCGGGTGGTACTTCAGGTCCGTGCTGGATGCCTGCGGTGAAGCCGATCAGCGCGTGCTGTCAGCGCCGGATCACCAGCTGGCCTTTCTCCATGATCAGATTGAGGCGTTGCGTTCACCTTTGGCCGGCATTGCCGACAACCTGCGCACGCAACATGGTTTCTGGGGCTTTCCGTTGGCCGGCATCCGCTTTCCCGTGGATTTGGTTCAGGGGCTGGAGGACCGGTTGGTGCCCCCGGTCATGGCGGATCATCTGCACTGGATGATTCCGCGCAGCCGGTTGCACCGCCTGCCCCATTATGGTCACCTGCTGCCCCTGGACGAGGCCTTTCAGCGTACGGTGTTCGACACGTTGAACGGGCGTGTGGCAAGGTCAATGCGGCCTTAATCCTGAGTTAATACAGGCGCAATAGACTGTGCGCTCTCAAGAAGACATCTGACAGTCAAACAAGAGGGAGCACATGATGAGTCTGACACATATTCACCCCATGCTGGTGCACTTTCCGTTGGTGCTGTGGCCCATCGGTACATTGTTGCTGGTCCTGGCCGTGCTGAATGGACGAGCGTTGACAGAGCGAACCTTTATTGTCCAGGGCGCGGTCTGGTCGCTGCTGATCGGGTCTGTCGTGGCGCTTCTGGCTGCCGCATTTGGTGATCTGGCACTGGATGTGGCGAAGGATCTTGGGTTCCCGGAAGCACCGCTGGAAGATCATGAAGAAACCGTCAGTATTGCCGTGTGGTTGTTTGCGGCTGTGACGGCCGTGCTGGGGTGGGTACACTTCAAATCCGTGGCCGTACCTGGCTGGTTGAAACCGGCTCTGGTGGTGGTATCACTGGTCGGTGTCGGGGTTGCCATCTACGGAGCCTGGCTGGGAGGTAACCTGGTGTACGAATTGGGGGTCAACGTTGCGGCGGTCCACCCGTAACTTGAGGTGAGCCGTACTAGCGCCTATGCTGCGGGCTGACACAAGGAGAATGCCGTGCAGTCCGAGTCCCCTGTCTTGCGTGATATTGTTCTGATCGGCGGCGGGCACAGCCATGTGGTGGTGTTGCGCCGCTTTGCCATGGCACCCGTGCCGGGTGTTCGCCTGACACTGATCTGCCGGGATACCCATACGCCCTATTCCGGCATGCTGCCTGGCTATATCGCCGGCCACTACACCTATGATGACGTACACATTGATCTGCGCCGGCTGGCTGAATTTGCCGGTGCCCGTTATCTCAACGATGAAGTGATCGGGCTGGATCGTGCGAACAGACAGATTCTCTGCCGTCACCGGCCACCTGTGAGCTATGACTGGGCGTCCATCAATATTGGCTCGACCCCGCACATGGGCGATGTCCCCGGGGCACGCGAGCATGCCGTGCCCGTCAAGCCGATCTTCAACTTCAACCAGCGCTGGCTGAGCCTGCTGGAGCGGGTAAAAACCCACGACGGTCCGTTGCATATTGCCGTGGTGGGCGCCGGAGCGGGTGGCGTGGAGATGACGCTGGCCATGCAGCATCGGCTTCGGGCTGAAATGCGCCGGCTGGGCCGGCCGGAACACACCGTACACTTCACGCTGGTGACACGTGCGCCCGTGATCTTGCCCACCCACAATGCCAGGGTGCGCGGTTGGTTCGAGGCGACGCTCCGGCAGCGGGAGGTGACACTGGTGACGGGGGATGGTGTGGCACGTGTGGCTGGACGTACGCTGGTCACCGAATCCGGGCGAACCGTGGAGGCCGATGAAACCCTGTGGGTCACGCAGGCCGGTGGGGCGGATTGGTTGAAGCAGACGGGTCTGGAACTGGATGATCTCGGATTCGTGAAGGTGACGGATACCCTGCAATCGGTCAGTGACCCGACCGTTTTTGCGGCCGGGGACGTGGCCAGCATGATCCATCATCCGCGTGAGAAAGCGGGGGTGTTTGCCGTCCGCATGGGGCG
>RFIV01000195.1 GCA_003695085.1 Gammaproteobacteria bacterium | reverse complement strand
TGCGCCTGAGCCAAACCTCCGCACTGGGCACAACCTTCACGGGCAACTCCGAAGGCAACGCTCACCTGTTCTCCGGTCAGGTGAACTACCGCTTCTGATCCTCAGCAATCAGCTGGGGCATCCGGCCTGCCCGAGGTGCCCCAGCGTTGCGAACGATCGGCATCCACCGGCTTCTGATGAGGTTGGATGGCTGCCAGAATTTCCTCGTGCCGCGCCACCAGATTCTTGTAGAAATCCAGCACCCGGATATCCGGACGGGGCTGCGCCTTCACGGCCCTCAACTCGGATTTCAATTGTTCAAGCTCCCTGCTCAAACGCTCATATTGCGACCTGAGCGTACTCATGCCCAACCCTCTTTCTCTCTGCCTGAGACCAGAGTACGTCGCGGGGCCTGTTCAAAACATGAACAGAGTCACAGGGCTGTAACAGATTCTTTACAGTTTGTAAGCGCGCACGGCGTGTGAAACTGGCACGCGTGCAGGGAGGGAGCGAGGTGCTGCGTGTGGATTGAAAAGGGCCGTTTCGCTCAGGAACCGATCAGCCAGGGGCCGTTGCATTCCTTGACCAGCGATTCCCGACGTTCGATCAGGCGTTGATAGGTTTCGGCCATCAGTCGGTCTGCCGGGCGCTGGCTATCTGCCAGACGTGCAACACGTTGACGCAGGTCATCCAGTTCCTGCTGCAACTGTTCAGTCATTTTTCGGGAGAAGTCCCGCTCACTGATCGCGGGGGTCGTCATGGTGCATCCCTGTATTGTTCACTACGGTACAGATTATGCCATGCCCGCAAACTGTGAATCAAGATTCATGAAACAGTTGTCACTTTTTTCCACAAAGTCGGGTCGCCAGTGCTTGCCACTGTTTTAACGGTGGCTTCAGGGTATCCGGATCGGGCCAGGCCAGCCACACATCGGGGCACATATAACGCGGAAGCTGTTTGGCGAGCTGAGCCGCCAGGCGCTCCGGATTCAGCGCTTCCGGCGGATGAATATACGCGACCGGACGCTGGCCGAAGACCGGATCCGGGACAGGCACCACTGCCACCCGGGAGACCCCTTCACAACTGAGCAACACACGCTCGATGGCCTCGGGCTGTATGTTCTCGCCTCCGGAGATAAAGCGCCGGTCCAGCCTGCCGGTCAGCGTGAACGTCCGAGGCGGCTGCACCCAGCACGCCCCATCGCCCGTGGGCCAGCCGCCGTCACCCGGGTTCAGAGGGGATACACTACGACCGTCCCAGTATCCGGCGGCCAGCACGTCTCCACCAAGCCGGAGCTCACCGCCGTCAATGCCCACCTCGCGCCCCGGGAGCACTTCGAACGGGCCACCCGCCGACCGGGCCAGCGCGACCGTAGAGGTCGCCTCACTGCATCCATAACTGATGACCACCTCGTGCGCCCAGTGGCGGGCCAACGCCCACACGTGTTCACTGACGGCCTCCCCGCCCAGCATCAGGCATCGCAGAACCGGGCGCTCCGGAGCCGGCCCCAGTCGCAGCACCTGTGCGGGAACCAGCGAGGCATGAGTGACGCCCTGAAGCAGGGCCTCGTGCAAATGTGTTCCCGGCAACACCAATGCACCCCCGGCTGACCAGACCCGCCAGAGCAGGGCCAGCCCCCCAATGTGGAACAGGGGCAAGCTCACCAGCCAGTGCGTCTCGTCGTCCAATTCAAGCGTCCGTCTCAACCCTGCTGCGCTGGCCGCATGGTTGCCAAAGGTATGTATCACCGCCTTGGGCGTGCCGGTACTGCCGCTTGTAAGCGTCATGGTGGCTGGCTGACGCGCGGTCCAGCGCATCGTCAACCCGGTACGCATTGCCGATGAAGTATCACCGCCCTCAGGTCGCGGTGAGCGTTCCCGAGGGGGCGCTGCACCGGCCTTCGATCGGGGCCAGGGACGCAGATTCAGATCCCCGCATACCTGCGCGAGCGCCGCCCCGGTCATCCGGTGATCCAGTGGCACGGCTGTCCACCTCCGATACCAGCAGGCGACTATCTGCCTGATCAGGTGTCCACGGTCAGGCTCCACCAGGGCCACACGCGTCCCTGCCGGCCAGTCAGGCAACGTCGCGGCCACCTCCCGACAGGTATGGTGGAGTTCGGCATAGGAGAGGGGGGTGCCGTCACCCTGTATCAGCGCCGGTGCATCGGGCTGTCGACTCGCCCCCCCGGCCAGTGGACAGTGAATCAGGCCGGCCATAAGCGCTGCCAGACTGCCCCCGGAACCGGCGGCCAGGCCCAGTGGCCGGCTTCGAACAGGTGTCCCGTATCCAGGCCATGAACATCCTCCGGCGCCACCTGTCCGGCCAGGCGCTGCAGGGCCGCCAGCCCCAGCGGACTTTCATAGGTACTACTGATGATCACCCGCCAGCCATGCGCGCGCGCGGCGTCCAGCCAGACGTTCAGCTTATCGCCCAGCAACATCGGCTTGAGGACCACCGCACCCACGGCCTCCGGCCCGGATTTCAGAGCCCCGAGGGCCTCCAGCAAACCGGCCGGTGTGTGCTCGCGAGTGGTTTCATCCAGCCACAGGGGCAGCCCGGCCCGCCGGCATACCCAGAGGCTGTCGCGCAGGGTCGGGCAGGGTTCTTCCACGCCGTCCACCTGTTGCCGGGGCAATGCAGCGAGCAGCGACAGGGCATCCCGATGGCTCAGCTGCCGGTTGGCGTCCAGGCGCAGACGAGCGCCCCCGGCCAGTGCCGCCTTCACCCGTTCGGCATTGGTCAGCGGGTCCGGCCCGAGCTTGATCTTGGTGACGGTGGTGTCAGATGAGCGACCATAACCGGCGGTGCGTATCCCGACCGCGTTGGTATTCCTGCCGGGCACTTTATCGCATGCAGCCCCCGTGGCCCGATGCAGCGTACCATCGTGCAGACAGGCCAGGGCCCATTGCAGCGACGGATGTTCGGCCGTTGCGGGCCAGTCTCCGGAATCGGACAGGGCAGACAGCAGCATGTCGGCCGCGTCATCCACCGATTCCTGGCTGAAACCGGGCAGCGGCGCCGCTTCAGCCGCCGCGCGGATTTGGCCGTCATCATCTGTTTCCGCGAGCACCAGCCCCTGCCGGGCAGGGAGCCTGAGCCCGCCCGCCAGGGACAAGGGCGCGGTCAGAGGCAGGGTATAACGCCAGAGGACAGGTCCCACCGCAGGCCGTCCTCTCAGGGATTGCGTGTGAATTTGCTGAAATCCGGTGGACGCTTCTCCAGAAACGCATCCCGCCCTTCACGGCCTTCATCGGTCATGTAGAACAGCATGGTGGCGTTGCCGGCCAACTCCTGCAATCCGGCCTGACCATCGCAGTCCGCATTCATCGCAGCCTTGAGGCAGCGAATGGCCATGGGGCTGTTGCGCAGAATCTCGCGGCACCACTTCACCGTTTCCTGCTCCAGCTCGGCCAACGGAACCACCGTGTTGACCAGTCCCATCTCCAGTGCCTGCTGCGCGTCATACTGGCGACACAGGAACCAGATTTCCCGCGCCTTCTTCTGACCCACGATCCGGGCCAGATAACTGGCACCGTAGCCCCCGTCAAAGGACCCGACCTTCGGGCCCGTCTGGCCGAACCGGGCATTGTCCGCGGCGATGGTCAGGTCACACATCACATGCAGTACGTGCCCGCCGCCGATGGCCCAGCCCGCCACCATGGCTATGACCGGCTTGGGGCAGGTGCGGATCTGGCGCTGAAAGTCGAGCACGTTGAGGTGATGGGTGCCCTGCTCGTCCACATAGCCGCCGTGATCGCCGCGCACGCGCTGATCGCCACCGGAACAGAAGGCCTTGCCGCCCTTGCCCGTGAGAATGATGACACCGATATTGGCATCGTACCGGGCATCGGCCAGGGCGCGGGACATTTCCATGACGGTCACCGGCCGGAAGGCGTTGTGGACTTCAGGCCGGTTGATGGTGATCTTGGCAATCCCTTCCGGGGACTTGTGGTACTCGATGTCGGTATAGCCTTCGCTGCAATCGGCCCACTCGACGGGGGCATTCAGATCAGTGTGAGTC
>RFIV01000194.1 GCA_003695085.1 Gammaproteobacteria bacterium | reverse complement strand
CGGCATCACCGAACTTGAACTCGTAGGGCTGGCCGTCGGCCTTGAGTTCGACCCTGGCCATATACACATCGTTACCGGCTTTCTGAAGCTTGTATTCGGGCAGGGCATCCCACCATGCAAACTGGCCGCGCAGATACATGATTTCGCTCAGGTCACGTTTGCCGCTGCCGGTTGTGGCACAACCGGATATGAACAGAACCGCTGCAAGCAGGGAGAGAAGGGGGACACGTACTTTCATGGAGTTCTCCTTGACGATTTTTCTTGTCGGATGACTACTACACTAGGCCCGGGGACTGTCCGGCGCATCCACTGCGCGCTGAATTTTGGGGGCGTAGGAGGGGGAAGGAGTGACGGGGGATCCGGGGCGGCAAAGGGTGCGCTGTAAGGATAATTGCGTACGTGTTCATATCACAGTAACATTTCTTGGATTTTGCCCGCAGAAGGCGGAATCACAACTGGTCATAACACAGGATTGCCATTACCCATGGACACAATCTTTGAACCGGCAATTGTGCTGATGGTGGCGGGCATGGGCTTTGTGTTCGTGTTCCTGACGCTTCTGGTCGGGGTCACGACCCTGATGTCCCGAATCATCAACCGCTATTTTCCTGATCCTGCACCTCGCCTTGCAGCCGGGGGCAACACGCAATTGCCGGGGGAAGACCCGAATCTGCCCGTTGTTATCGCAGCGGCCGTCAGAAAATATCGCTCTCGCCACAAGAAGTGAGCGCGCGACCCACCTTTGACAGAAAGGCTACGAGACATGACAGAGACAAAACGCCCCCTGAGCATTACTGATGTCGTACTGCGTGATGCGCACCAGTCCCTGCTGGCCACCCGCATGCGGCTGGATGACATGCTGCCGATTGCAGAGAAGCTGGACCGTATTGGTTACTGGTCCATCGAGTCCTGGGGCGGCGCCACCTTTGACAGTTGTATCCGGTACCTGGGAGAAGATCCCTGGGTGCGCATCCGGGAAATCAAGAAAGCCATGCCCAATACGCCGCAGCAGATGCTGCTCAGGGGGCAGAACCTGCTGGGTTATCGCCACTATGCCGATGATGTGGTGAGGCGTTTTGTGGAGCGTGCGGCAGCCAATGGTGTGGACGTCTTCCGCGTATTCGATGCCATGAATGATGTGCGCAACATGAAAACGGCCATCGAATCCGTGATTGCGGCCGGCAAGCATGCGCAGGGCACGCTGAGTTATACCGCCAGCCCGGTGCATACGGTTGAGACCTGGGTGAATCTGGCGAAGGAAATCGAGGACCTGGGCGCACACTCAATTGCCATCAAGGATATGGCCGGTCTTTTGAAGCCGTATGAGGCCTACGAACTTGTTTCCCGTCTGAAGGCCGAAACCGACCTGCGTGTGCATTTGCACTGTCATGCCACAACCGGCATGGCCACGACGACCTTGTTCAAGGCCATTGAAGCGGGAATCGATAATGTAGATACCGCGATTTCCTCCATGAGCATGACCTACGGGCATGCGGCGACTGAAAGCATCGTGGCCATGCTGCAGGGGACCGAACGTGACACCGGGCTGGACATTGAGGCACTTGAAGAGATTGCGGCCTATTTCCGGGAGGTTCGCAAGAAGTACGCGAAGTTCGAGGGCGCACTGCGCGGTGTGGATTCACGTATTCTGGTAGCCCAGGTGCCGGGCGGCATGCTGACCAACATGGAGAACCAGCTGCGGGAGCAGGGCGCCCATGACCGCCTCGATGAGGTGCTGGAGGAGATCCCCCGTGTACGCAAGGATCTGGGGTATATTCCGCTGGTGACGCCCACCTCCCAGATTGTCGGGACCCAGGCGGTGCTGAATGTGCTGACCGGCGAGCGTTACAAGACCATTACCAAGGAAGCTGCCGCGATTCTCAAGGGCGAGTATGGCAAGGCCCCGGCTCCCTTCAATGCCGAGTTGCAGGCACGTGTGCTCGATGGCGCCGAGCCGGTCACCTGTCGGCCGGCCGACCTGCTCGAAGACGAGATGGACCGGCTTACCGCAGAACTCAGGCAAATCGCTTCGGAGAAAGGCATCTCGCTGGCGGACAACGAAGTGGATGATGTGTTGACCTACGCTTTGTTCCCGCAAGTCGGCCTGAAGTTTCTGGAAAACCGCGGTAACCCGGACGCATTTGAGCCTGCACCGGGCAGCGAGCCGGCCCGGAAGCCGGTGGCTCCGGCGGCGCCCGCAACGCCTGTCGGCGGCCCCGAGGTCTATACGATCACCGTCAATGGGCAGGCGTATGTAGTGGAGGTGGCAGAAGGTGGCGAGGTAACCTCAACAGCGCCCGCAACATCTCAGGCAGCGCCCATGGTGGCGGTACCGGCAGGTTCGGGCGAAGGGGAAGTGGTTCCGGCTCCACTGGCCGGCAATATCCTCAAGGTACTCGTCAAATCCGGTGACCGGGTGCAGGAAGGAGATGTCCTGCTGATTCTCGAGGCCATGAAGATGGAAACCGAAGTCCGGGCGCAAAAGGCTGGCCGGGTGACAGAGGTGGCGGTCAAGGCGGGTGATGCCGTCGCGGTGGGCGATGCCCTGCTGAGTCTGGCTTAAGGAGGCAGGGATGGATTTCAGTCAGGCCCTGGAGCTGTTCACGCAGTCCGGGTTGGCCAATATGGCGCCCGGGCAGCTGGTGATGATTCTCATTTGCCTTTTTTTGATGTATCTGGCCATCAACAAGGGCTTTGAGCCTCTTTTGCTGGTGCCCATTTCCTTCGGCGGTATTCTGGCCAATATCCCGGAAGCGGGGCTGGCGGCCTCGGCGGTCGAGAATGCAATCCGCGATGCATCACCCGATGTTCTGGTTGCGCTGGCGGCCAAGCTCGGTGCCGCATTGACGCCGGACATGCTGGCCGGTACTGCAGAGGGAGCGCGAGAAGCGCTGTACGCCGCATACAAGGGCGCCTCCTATAGTGTGGTGGATGCCGCCAACCTGGTGGCGCATGATGCGGGCTACGATGGCGGCATGCTCTACAACTTCGCGCAGGTGGCCATTGCCACGGAGGCTGCCCCCCTGATCATCTTCATGGGGGTGGGCGCGATGACCGACTTCGGGCCATTGCTGGCCAACCCGCGCACCTTGCTGCTGGGGGCTGCGGCCCAGTTCGGGATCTTCGGTACCGTGCTGGGTGCAGCGGCGCTGGACGCTTTGGGTATCCTGGATTTCTCCATCAAGGAAGCTGCGGCCATTGGCATCATTGGCGGAGCAGACGGGCCGACGTCCATCTACACAGCCAACATTCTTGCGCCGCACCTGCTGGGAGCCATTGCCGTCTCGGCCTATTCCTACATGGCGCTGGTGCCGATGATTCAGCCTCCGATCATGCGTGCACTGACCACTCAGGCAGAACGTGAAATCAAGATGGAGCAGCTGCGCATGGTTTCCCGCAAGGAAAAGATCGTTTTCCCGATTGCCGTGCTCCTGCTGGTGGCGCTCTTCCTGCCGGATGCCGCGCCGCTGCTGGGCATGTTCTGCTTTGGCAACCTGATGCGCGAGTGTGGTGTGGTCGATCGTCTGTCTGACACCGCGCAGAATGCCCTGATCAACATTACTACCATCTTTCTGGGGTTGAGTGTGGGATCGAAATTGTCATCCGACAAGTTTCTGGATCTCACCACGCTGGGGATCCTCTGCCTGGGAATGGTGGCGTTCGGAATGGGGACGGCTGCGGGCGTCCTGATGGCAAAGCTCATGAACCGGTTCAGCTCCCACAAGGTCAACCCTCTGATTGGTTCGGCCGGCGTCTCCGCAGTACCCATGGCGGCGCGTGTGTCCAACAAGGTGGGGCTGGAAGCCAACCCTCAGAACTTCCTGCTCATGCATGCCATGGGACCGAACGTGGCGGGCGTGATCGGTTCTGCCATTGCGGCGGGCGTCATGATATCCTTCCTGTCATAGGAGATGAGTATGTGGCAGGCACTAGAAAAACTGGCGGAAGAACTCGAATCACTGGATGAGGACATGTCCGGTGAGGCGCTCTTGTCGCTGGATGAACGGGTGCTTGCCACAGTGGAGGCTGCTGTTCCTGTTTTCAGCTCGGATCCCGACCGGGCGCGGGCGTTGCTGGGCCGGATACAGCAGGTGTATCAGCAGCTCATGGCGGGCATGGAAAAGACCCAGGCCCGCTACTCCGAAGATCTTGTGCGCGCCCAACGCGCACGCCAGGCCATTTCTGCCTATCTGAACACGCGAAAACCCTCTGCCTGAACCGACTGAAACGACGGTTTTTTGAACACAATTGAACACGTTTGCGTGGCGTGACTTTTTTCCGACAATAATTTGACAGATTTCAAGACGGCGTCTAAACCTTCTGTATCTAATACGCACTCATGACGATGGGTAGTTGATACAGAATGACTCAAGAGTACGCCATTCTAGTTGTAAGTAACGATGATATTGCGCGGCACGAGCTCGGCGCGATCTCTCGCTTTGTGGGTGAGCATTGTGAGGTGATTGATGAGGCGGGCTGGCAGAGTGCCGCGCAGTCGCTGATAGAAGAAGGGCCGGGGTTAAAAGCCCTGATTCTTGATGAGGATTGTCATCCCCAGATTGTCGGCCAGATGATGGAGCTGGACAGCAGCGTACCGGTGCTGGCGATCGGCGATCCGGATGTCTCGGACTTGCCGGAGGATGTGCAGAAGCGGGTGATTGCCCGGCTGCAGCGTCCACTCAGTTACACCAAGTTCACGGACAGTCTTTATCGGGCACAGATCTTCAAGGATCATCACAGCCGCGATCGCGCACGCCAGCAACAACGAGAGTTGCAACTGTTTCGCTCCCTGGTGGGAACCAGCCGTGCCATTTGTCGGGTGCGTG
>RFIV01000193.1 GCA_003695085.1 Gammaproteobacteria bacterium | reverse complement strand
TATGACAAATCTCATTCGCACAGGCACGCCTATCGTGGCATACGACTACATGCGCAGCGCTTGCGAACACGCTATAATCCCGCCCTTATTCCGATTCACAGCAGCCTATCAGGTAGAGGCCCATGACCCCGACACGCGAAGCCATGCAAGCCGTCTTTGACGAAGCGGACTGTCTGCACACTGAAGCCGAAGTGGATGCAGCCATTGACAAGGTCGCCCGGGAGATAACGGAGACACTGGCTGACGCCAACCCACTGGTATTCTGCGTCATGACCGGCGGACTGATCTTCAGTGGCCGCCTGCTGCCCAAGCTTCTGTTCCCGCTGGAGCTGCACTACATTCACGCTACGCGTTACCGGCTCGAAACGACCGGCGGCATTCTCGACTGGCTGGTAGAGCCCCGCGTGCCACTGCGGGATCGCACAATCCTTATCCTCGACGACATTCTCGATGAAGGTACCACGCTTGCCGCCATCGAGGAATACTGCCTGAAGAAAGGGGCCGCACGTGTCTATACCAGCGTGCTGGTCGACAAGCAGCATGACCGCAAGGCCCGGCCCGGCATGAAGTGTGACTTCACCGGCATGGAAGTGGAAGACCGCTTCCTGTTCGGCTATGGCATGGACTACAAGGGGTACTGGCGCAACGCGCCGGGCATTTACGCCGTCAAGGGGCTGTAAGCGGCCATGACCGCAGCGGCACCTGCCCCGGCCTGCCTCAGTCGGACCCTGCTGCGATCGCTGGACTGGTATCCGGCCGATCACCGGCACATGAGGGGTGTGCCTGCCGAATGGGCCGACTGGCTCTTCGATGCCGGTTCGCTGACGCAGCGCCTGAAGGATACGTTTGGTGAAGATACGTTCAGGGTCCGGGTGCTGAGCACCCGGGCGCAGTTTCCGACAGCGGATGAAGCCGCCTTGCTGGGGATCACTCCCCGCCACGCCTGCTGGACACGCGAGGTCGTGCTGGTTGGCGCTCAAAGTCCGCGCGTGTTGGCGCGGACACTGATTCCACAGCGTTTTTTCAGGGGGCCTGCCCGCCAGCTTCGACTGCTGGGCACGCGCCCCCTGGGCGCGGCCCTGTTCCGCTGCCCGGACCTGGTGCGACACCCCATGCAGTTCACGCCCGTGCCGTCACTGGCCGGCATGGGAGGAGGCTGGGCCCGCCGATCCGTTTTCGACTATTATCGCTGCCCGGTGCTGGTCAGCGAGTTTTTCATGGCCGCCTGCCTGGCACCCCCTCTTTCGTGACGCCCCCGTCCCTGCTACACTCCGGGCGTTGCGGCGAACAAGACTGACCACGCGCATGACGCTGACCGAACGCATTCCTCTCAAACGCTCACACATTCCCTATTACATTCAGCTGACCCGGCTGGACAAGCCCATCGGCATCTATCTGCTGCTCTGGCCAACCCTTTGGGGCTTGTGGGCGGCCGCAGAAGGTGTGCCGTCAGCCGCCAACCTGGTCATCTTTACATTGGGCGTCATCCTCATGCGCTCGGCCGGCTGCGTCATCAACGACTACGCGGATCGGCAGTTCGACGGTCATGTCAAGCGCACACAGAATCGCCCGCTACCGGCGGGCAAGGTCTCGGAAACCGAGGCGCTCACGCTGTTCGGTCTGCTGGTCTTCTGCGCCTTCCTGCTGGTGCTGCTCACCAACACTTTCACCATTCTGCTGTCCTTTGGCGGGCTGGCGCTGGCCGCAACCTATCCGTACATGAAGCGCCATACCTATCTGCCCCAGGTGGTCCTCGGAGCCGCCTTTTCATGGAGCATTCCCATGGCCTACGCGGCAGAAACCGGTGAGCTGTCTTCGGTCGCCTGGCTGCTCTACACCGCCAACCTGCTCTGGACAGTCGCCTATGACACGGAATACGCGATGGTGGATCGGGATGATGACATCAGGATCGGGGTCAAGTCGACCGCCATTCTCTTTGGCGACGCAGACCGCCTCATGATCGCTGTCCTTCAGGGGCTGGCACTGCTGGCGCTTTACATGGCCGGACAGCGCCTTGAGCTCGGCGCGCTCTATCTTCTGGGGATGCTGGGCGCGGCGCTGCTGTTCATCTACCAGCACCACCTGATTCGTTACCGCGAGCGTGAAAACTGCTTCAAGGCCTTTCTCAACAATCATTGGGCCGGCCTGAGCATCTTTCTCGGCATGGCACTGGACATGGCCCTTTAGTCGAACCCTGCACCGGTCTGTCATATACTTGTAACACAGCAGCGCTGTAATACTTCGGCAACATCAGACGGGAAGGGTAGCCTTATGGGAAGCAAGTGCGTCCTGATTGTGGACGACGAACCCGCCATCCGGGAAATGATTGCCGTGGCGCTGGAGATGGCCGATTACGATTACATGGAAGCTTCGGATGCGCGTGAAGCGCACGAGAAGATCATCGACAACAAACCGGACCTGGTCCTGCTCGACTGGATGCTGCCCGGCACCTCCGGTATCGAGCTGGCACGCCGACTCAAGCGTGACGAGGCGACTTCGGAGATTCCGGTCATCATGCTGACGGCCAAGGCCGACGAGGACAACAAGGTTCAGGGGCTGGAGGTTGGTGCCGATGACTACATCACCAAGCCCTTCTCGCCACGCGAGCTGGTCGCCCGGCTGAAGGCCGTGCTGCGCCGCGCCACCCCCCACGGTGTGGAAACCCCCATCGAGATCGAAGGGCTGAGACTGGATCCGGTCTGTCATCGGGTTACAGCACACGGCAAGCCTGTTAGTATGGGCCCCACCGAGTACAAACTGCTGCAGTTTTTCATGACGCACCCCGAGCGGGTGTACAGCCGCAGCCAGCTCCTGGATCAGGTATGGGGAGGTAACGTCTACGTGGAAGAGCGCACAGTGGATGTCCATATCCGCCGGCTACGCAAGGCACTGAGCCCGCATCACGACCGCTTCATTCAGACAGTGCGCGGTACGGGCTATCGCTTCTCCACACGGCTGGATGACTGACCGCGCATGCGGCGGAACACGAACCACTACGTTCAACTGCTGGTCCTGGGCGCCATCGGGTGCGCGCTTGTGGGCGAACTGCTGGGTTCCGTGGCCTGGGGGCTCGTCGCGGGCCTGGCCGCGTACCTGACATGGACGCTGAGTCAGGCCTTCCGGCTGCGTGCCTGGCTGGCTCGGGGTCAGTTGTCAGACCCACCGGAAAGTCATGGCCTCTGGGGTGAGCTGTTTGACGGCCTCTACAACCTGCAGCTGCAACACTATAAGGCGCGGGATCGCCTGCAAGCCTTCATCAACCGGATACAGGAATCCACCAACGCACTGCGCGATGCCGTCATCATGACCAACAGCCGGGGTGAAATGGAATGGTGGAACCAGGCAGCCGAGTCCCTGCTTAGCCTGCGCTCTCCGGAGGACCGGGGGGAGCCGATCTACAACCTCGTACGCAGCCCGGAATTCAAGCGTTACTTCATCTCCCGGGTCTATGATGACCCCCTTACCATCGCGTCACCGCGCAGCCCGGACACCTATGTTCGCTTTCAGATCACCCTGTTTGGTGAAGAGCAGGACCGGCTCATCGTCGCCTCGGACGTCACACGGCTGCACCGGCTGGAACAAATGCGCCGGGACTTCGTGAGCAACGTGTCCCACGAGTTGCGCACCCCACTCACGGTCATTGAAGGCTATCTTGAAACGCTGGTGGACCATGCGGAGGATCTGCCGGCACGCTATCAGCGCATGATTCAGCAAATGCACGTCCAGTCCAGACGGATGGATGCCCTGGTGACCGACCTGCTCATGCTCTCGCGCATCGAGAGCCAGGGCGACACCCTCAAGAATGAACACGTGGATGTGCCGGCCTTGCTGAACACGATTCACCAGGAAGTACTGCCGCTGGCCCGCGACAAGCACCAACATCTGATCCTGTGCATCGACTGGGATGGCGGCCTCATGGGCGATGCCCATCAGCTTCGCAGCTGCTTCAGCAACCTGATCATCAATGCCATCAAGTACACGCCGGAGCACGGTGAAATCCGGATTCGCTGGATGGCAGATGAAGCCGGGGGCGGCGCACGACTGTCCGTTTCCGATACGGGTATCGGGATCGACCCGATCCATATTCCCAGGCTGACCGAGCGCTTCTATCGGGCTGACCCGTCACGCACACCCAATACCGGCGGCACGGGTCTGGGGCTGGCAATCGTCAAGCACGTACTGCTGAATCATAATGCCCGGCTGGACATCCAAAGCCAGCCGGGAGAAGGCAGCGTGTTCACCTGCCTGTTCCCGGACTCGCGGGTCGTGTCGGGCACCCGGTCCTCACAGACTACAGGCGCGCAATAAGCCGGGACAGGGATTCCAGCTTCTGCGGGTCTTCGTCCACAAAGCGCACGATAATGCTGACAAAGGCACTTTGGGCATGCCGCTCGGTGGCTTGCAATGCATGCACATAACCGTTCAGGCGCTCCACCTTGCCTTCTTCAATCTCGAGATCCACCACCGCAGGCTCAAGAATCGTCGGGAAGCCCTTGCCGCTGGGCACCACCAGTTTCACTTCAGTCAGCGCAATGGCCTTGACCACGGCTGGCAAGGCCAGATTCGAAGTGCGCAGCTGTGCCAGCATCTTGTTGCTGACCGGCTTCTGCTTCGCCGGGGCTTCCACCTGCTTGCCGCCCGTCAGAAGCTGAGCACTGTCAGCAAACGGCCCGGGCGTTTTCGCGGCAGGCGGTTCGGCAGTTGGACGCTTCCCCCCGGTCAGTACATCGGCGGATCCGGCAAAGGGATTGGCATTCTGAGCCGGCGCGGCCCCCTTGAGCTTCTTGCCCAGTGCCTTGGTCACCTTCTGGCCCAGAGCTTCGGCACTGAATGGCTTCGTAAGATAATCCGAAACCCCTTCCTGCACCGCCTTGACCACGTGGCCCCGATCCCCCCGGCTGGTGAAAAGGCACCGTCTTGTAGGCATCGTGCTGCCGCGCCCACTGCAGCAGCTCAACGCCGGACATTTCGGGCATTTCCCAGTCACAGAGAATCAGATCGAAGTGCGTCTTGTTCATCAGCACCTGAGCCCGGCGCCCGTTGATCGCATCTTCCACCTGCAACTGGGGAAAGCTGTTACGCAGCGTCCGCTTGACCATGTCACGCACGAAGGACGCATCATCCACAATCAGCACTTTCAGCGCCATACTGCCCTCTCAAAACTCCATCATTCCGTAAGCGTAGCAGCTTTTTCGCTTTTCAGCGCTGACGCTGAACGACACGTGCCGCATCACTCTCGGGCTGTCGGGGCGTTTGTGGCCTGGCCGGATCGGAACCAGACGACTCAGCCTCCTGCGCCAGCGGCAACAACGCTCCGCCTTCACGTACCCAGCAAGCCACCCCGCCAGCCACCGCAGCCGGTATGGCAAACAGGTTCAGTCCCGGCACCAGCGTGGCCACCCAGACACTGCCACCAAAGCCCAGCGCCAGCCCGCGCCGCTCCCGGGCAAACTTCTTGACGGCTGAAAAAGGCTGCTGGTTGTTGTCAGCCGTATAATCGAAGAATTCCAGGGCCATCATCCAGCTGCTGAGCAACCACCAAAGCACCGTGGACACCATCTGCACCACGGGAATGAACCCGAGCACAAACAGCGCCAGCGCCCGAGGCAGGTAGTACATGAGCTTGATCAGCTCGCGCCAGAGTGTACGCGGCACCAGCATGAGCCACATGTGCCATCCGCCTGCCTCCTGGCGCGGCCCGCCGCGCAGGCGAACCTCCACTTTTTCGGCCAGCAGTGCATAAAACGGAGCCCCGATCAGCGTCGCGAGAAAAACGTAGGCATAGACAATGACCAACACCAAAAGAAGCGCAAACACCCCCCAGAGCAGCCAGCTCACAAACTCCAGCCAGCCCGGAATATAGGCCATCAGCCCGCCCATGGCCTCGTCAAAGGCCTGCCAGGCCCAACGCATCACCCACACGAACATCAGGGTATTGATGACAATCGGAATCCACACGTAACGTCGCATTCCCGGCTGCCGGATAATGCGAAAACCTTCCATGAAATAGTCCAGACCGCGTCCCAGGTCATTCATTGAGTGGCACCCTTGTTGAATACATGAACCTTACTCTATCATTGCCGCCTGACCTTGGCACCTGCTTCACACACCCCGTGGACACCTCATGCGTACCCTGGCCCGACTCATTCACTGGCTCCACCACCATCCCCGGGTTCTGACCGGCCTTCGGCTGGGATACATGGCAGCGCTGGGGCTGGCCTTCTGGCTGGCCCTGCAACCTGTCAGTGAACTCCCTAT
>RFIV01000192.1 GCA_003695085.1 Gammaproteobacteria bacterium | reverse complement strand
TCTGATTCTCGTGATCATGGCAGCGAGCGCAGCCATCGGCATCCGTCTCGCCATGAAAGTGGAAATGACGGAAATGCCGGAACTCGTGGCCATCCTGCACAGCTTCGTGGGCCTGGCCGCCGTCCTGGTCGGTTACAACAGCTACATCGAAGCGCATGACGATACGGCTGCCAATGCCTTGGCCAATGCGGCCGCCCAGCTCGGTGGTGAAGCCGCCGTACTGAAGAACATCCACCTGACCGAGGTCTTTCTGGGTATCTTCATCGGCGCGGTCACCTTTACCGGTTCCATTGTCGCGTTTGGCAAGCTGCGCGGCCTGTTCAACTCCAAGCCACTGATGCTCCCGCATCGCCACAAGCTCAATCTGGCGGCGGTACTCGTATCCGCCTGGCTGATGAGCATTTTCCTCTCCGACGGCGGCAACACGACCGCGCTGATCGTGATGACCGTGATTGCGCTGGCCTTTGGCTGGCACCTAGTCGCCTCCATCGGGGGCGCGGACATGCCGGTTGTCGTGTCCATGCTGAACTCCTACTCGGGCTGGGCCGCTGCAGCCGCTGGCTTCATGCTGGCCAACGACCTGCTGATCATCACCGGCGCGCTGGTAGGCTCTTCAGGTGCCATCCTGTCCTACATCATGTGCAAGGCAATGAACCGCTCGTTCATCAGCGTGATCGCCGGAGGCTTTGGCACCGATGGCTCCTCCACGGGGGATGACAAGGACTACGGCGACTACCATGAAACCACAGCAGAAGCCGTGGCAGACATGCTGAAAAGTGCACGCAACGTCATCATCACCCCGGGGTATGGCATGGCCGTGGCACAGGCCCAGTACGCGGTAGCGGAAATGACAGACCAGCTGCGCAAGGCCGGCGTGAATGTGAGGTTTGGCATCCACCCGGTCGCCGGGCGCCTGCCGGGGCACATGAACGTGCTGCTGGCCGAAGCCAAGGTACCCTATGACATCGTGCTCGAGATGGACGAGATCAACGATGATTTCGAAGACACCGATGTCGTGCTGGTGATCGGTGCAAACGATACGGTCAACCCGGCCGCCACGGAAGATCCGAACAGCCCGATTGCCGGCATGCCGGTTCTGGAGGTCTGGAAGGCCAAGCAAGTCATCGTGATCAAGCGGTCGATGAACACCGGTTACGCAGGTGTCCAGAACCCGCTGCTGTTCAAGGACAACACCTCTCTGCTGTTTGGCGACGCCAAGGCAGCGGTGGAAGCCATCATCAAGGAACTTTGAGATCGGGCGGGGGCTCCCGCCTTCATTTAACACCCCTTGTTCCGCCCCGGCCTTGCCGGGGCTTTTTTTGTTCACAGCTTGTTAGTGCCTCCTTATCGCCTGTCACCGAACAGCCCCCGCTCTTGCCGCTCACTGCAATGCATCCCGGCACAAAAAAAGGGCCGCCGAAGCGACCCTCTCTTTGCCTTCTGATTGAAACGGTATCAGAAGAGATCCTTCACCTGCTCAGCTTCGGACTTGAGCTCATCCTCGGATGCCTTCATCTTTTCCTTGATGAAGTCGGACGTTTCCAGATCGGTAATGATCTGGTAATCACCGTCCTTGCAGACCACCGGGTAGCTGTAGATCAGTCCTTCTTCGATACCGTAGCTGCCATCGCTCGGTACAGCCATGGATACCCAGTCACCTTCGTCAGTGCCCAGCACCCAGCTGCGCATGTGATCAATGACACCGTTGGCGGCAGAAGCGGCTGATGAGGAGCCGCGTGCGGCAATCACTTCTGCGCCACGCTTGGCCACTTTCGGCATGAAGGTTTCTTTCCACCAGGCTTCGTCTACCAGTTCCAGTGCCGGCTTGCCGTCCACCGTAGCGTGAGAGATATCGGGCACCTGAGTAGTGGAGTGGTTGCCCCAGATGATCATCTTGCGAATAGCGGAAACCTGAGTGCCGGTCTTCTCGGCCAGCTGATACAGCGCGCGGTTGTGATCCAGACGCGTCAGCGCAGTGATGTTGCGCTGATTGATGTCCGGGGCATTCTTGGCCAGGATGTAGGCGTTGGTGTTTGCCGGATTGCCCACTACACAGATCTTGATATCACGGTCGGCCACTTCGTTGATGACCTTGCCCAGAGCAGAGAAGATCTTGCCGTTGTCCTTGATCAGATCAGAGCGCTCCATGCCGGGACCACGCGGCTTGGCACCTACCAGCAGACCAACGTTGGCATCCTTGAAAGCCACCTTCGGATCGTCGGTGACGATCACATCCTGTACCAGCGGGAAGGCACAGTCGTTCAGCTCCATCTTGACGGCTTCCAGCACCTTCAGTGCCGGAGTGATTTCGAGCAGCTGGAGAATAACCGGCTGATCCTTGCCCAGCATTTCGCCGGATGCAATGCGGAAAATCAGGGAGTAACAGATTTGACCAGCGGCACCAGTGACCGCCACGCGAACAGGTTGTTTCATCACGCCTTCCTTCATTGTTTGTGAAGAGTTTTTGCGGCGGGAATTTTACCACAGGCCCCGTCAGCATGCATGCGTTTGGACCAAAGGCAAAAAGCCCGCATACAGCGGGCTCGGGGTACATCAGGCAACGCCTGATAATCAGTTGCTCAGTGCGGCGCGCACCTTTTTCATGGCCGCCTTTTCAATCTGGCGGATACGCTCGGCTGACACGCCATACTCATCTGCCAGTTCGTGCAGTGTGGCCTTTTTCTCGGCCAGCCAGCGGCGCTCCAGAATGGCGCGGCTGCGCTCGTCCAGATCTTCAATGGCATTGAGCAGGCGCGCGTTGCTGTCTTCGGACCACTGCTCACTCTCGACCAGCATGGCCGGGTCGTAGCGCCGGTCCTCAAGATAGGCCACCGGAGCCTGCCAGGCATCGTCGTCATCGGCGTCCACCCCCGGATCAAAGGAGGTATCCTGTCCGGCCAGCCGGCTTTCCATTTCACGCACGGTGCGCTCGTCCACACCCAGGTCTTCGGCAACTGCCTTGACTTCCTCGTTGTTCAGCCACGCCAGACGCTTCTTGGCGCCACGCAGGTTGAAGAACAACTTGCGCTGGGCCTTGGTGGTCGCCACCTTGACGATACGCCAGTTGCGCAGAATGAACTCGTGAATCTCGGCCTTGATCCAGTGCACCGCAAACGATACCAGGCGCACGCCAAAAGACGGGTCAAAGCGCTTGACCGCCTTCATGAGGCCAATATTGCCCTCCTGAATCAAATCCGCCTGCTGCAGGCCATAGCCTGCATAGCTGCGGGCAATGTGCACGACAAAACGCAGATGAGACAGCACCAGCCGCCGCGCGGCCTCAAGATCATTTTCCTCCCGGTAGCGCAACGCGAGGTCACGCTCTTCCTCAGCACTCAGGACGGGCACGGAATTGACCGCCTGGATGTAGCTCTCCAGGTTACCGACAGGTACAGGTAATTCCATTGCTTTCGCTGTTGCTGCTGTCATTGCTCACCCTCCAGAAACCATTCTCGTGCTTATCTGGAAACTTTTGACACGCAAACCCACAAAAAGTTCCGTATTTCGCCAGTATTCAGTAGCAGCATCCCGCCCCAAAAACCCTGCGGGGAATTCAGGCAAAGCACATTAATAGTGTCATTGGTCACAAATTTCAAGTGTCGTTTCGGTAACCTTCTAGCGCGGCTCGACCTTCTGCAGTTCGCGCAAAACGGTCAGCCAGGCACCCAGCCAGCCCAGCGCGCTCCCGGCCAGCAACAGGATCAGGGTACCGCTCAATCCCGGCCATTCAAGCCGGAACGCACTGAAGTACAGGGCGGATAATGCCTCCACGGGGCCGGCCACCATGGCCATGCACAGGTGCACCAGTACCGCGGCCAGTACGGCACCGATCAGTCCGTACCAGGCCCCCATGTACAGGAAGGGCCGGCGTACCCAGGCATCTGTGGCCCCGACAAGGCGAGAGACGAGAATCTCATCCCGTCGGTTTTCAATGGCCAGCCGAACGGTATTGCCGATGAACAACAGGGCCGCCAGTCCCAGCAATATTGCCAGCAGGCCCCAAGCGCGCTGCAGGACTGTTTCCAGCGCCTGAAGGCGTTCCAGCCAGACGGTATCCAGCTGAACGGATTCTATACCGGGCAGCGCTGACCACTGCGTCTTGAGCACATCCAGCCGTTCCAGGGGCGTGTCCGCTTTCAGCGTTACCTGAAGACTGGCCGGCAAGGGGTTGGCATCCAGCCCCGCGAGCAGATCCGCCGCCTCATTGATCGCCCTGAAGGTGTCCAGCGCAGCATCCGGCGACAGGTATTCCACCTTCGCCACCTCGGGCAGTGCAACCAGACTGGCCTTGAGCTGCAGCACCGTCGCATCCTCCGGAGGCGAGGAAAAATACAGCGTTGCCTGCCGGGACGCATCCAGCGTATGGGTCAGGGCGCCCAGGTTCATCAGCCCCAATGCCAGCAGCGCGGGCAGGGCCAATGCCACAGCCATGGCCAGCCAGCTGAGCAGGCTGGCTACCGGGTGGCCGAGCTGGTCAGCCAGACTTTGACGGGCACTGTCACGGTGATGCGCCAGCCAGGCCTCGAGCGCGGATTGCCGGCTCTCCTCCGCCCCCTTCCGGGCAGGTGTTGTTTCCGGTGCCGTTGTCATGCCTGACCTCCCGACACCAGCCGTCCGTTTTCCAGGTGAACGACGCGGCAACCCATGCGTTCAATCAGGGCAATATCGTGTGAAGCAATGAATACGGTGGTGCCCACCTGATTGAAATCCCGGAACAATTGCATGATCTCGGCAGACAGGTCGGGATCAAGGTTTCCGGTGGGCTCGTCTGCCAGCAGCAACGGCGGACGGTTGACCACAGCGCGCGCGATGCCCACACGTTGCTGCTCCCCTCCGGACAATTCCAGCGGGTACGCCTTCTCCTTCCTGAGCAGCCCCACCTTGTCCAGCGCCGCACGCACCCGGCGAGCGGTTTCCCGTGGCGTGAATCCGGCAATGCGCAGGGGCATGGCCACGTTATCAAATACGGTACGATTGAAAAGCAGGTGATGCTCCTGAAAGACCACGCCCACATGCCGGCGGTAGAAGGCAATCTGATTCCGCTGCAATTGGCTGACATCCCGGCCACCGACTTCAATGCGGCCACCGGAGGCGGTTTCCATGGCCATGATGAGCTTGAGCAGGGTACTCTTGCCGGCGCCGGAGTGACCGGTCAGAAACGCCATTTCCCCGCGCCCCAGGCGAAATGAAATGTTCAGCAGGGCATCCTGCCCGCTTGAATAGCGCTTGCTGACCCGGTCAAAGACAATCACGCGTTTTCGCTTTCTGTCTCGTCAAACAGAGCGTTGACAAAGGTGTCCGCTTCAAACGGTCGCAAGTCTTCCACGCCTTCCCCCACGCCGATGAACCGGATCGGCGTGCCCAGCTTGCGTGCGATGGCAAACAGGATGCCGCCCTTGGCGGTGCCGTCAAGCTTGGTGACCGCCAGTCCGGTGACACCCACGGCCTGGGTGAACAGGGTAGCCTGGCTGAGTGCGTTCTGCCCGGTACCCGCATCCAGCACCAGCAAAACTTCATGCGGCGCACTTTCATCGTGCTTTTTCATGACACGCACCACTTTTTCCAGCTCGGCCATGAGGTTGTCCTTGTTCTGCAGGCGACCTGCCGTATCGGCAATTACCACATCCACCCCGCGTGCCTTGGCCGCTGCAACCGCGTCAAAGATTACGGAGGCCGAGTCGGCACCGGTATGCTGCGCAATCACTGGAACATCATTGCGCTCTCCCCAGACCTGGAGTTGCTCCACGGCTGCTGCGCGGAAGGTGTCCCCCGCCGCAAGCATGACGCTCTTGCCTTCGTCCCGAAACTTGCGGGCCAGCTTTCCGATGGTCGTGGTCTTGCCCACACCGTTGACACCCACCACGAGGATCACGAAAGGCTGCTTGCCTTCGACGTGCAAGGGTTGCTCGCAGGGCTTGAGCATGGCCTTCAATTCATCGCGCAGTGCGGCGTTGAGTGCTTCGCTGTCCTTGAGTTCACTGCGCTCGAGCTTTTCCGTCAGCGACTCGATGATGGCGGAGGTCGCTTCAATACCGACATCAGCCGTGAGCAGAATGGTTTCGATCTCTTCCAGCAGATCTTCATCAATCTGCCTGGAGGCCCCGACCAGGGCACGAATCTGTTCGGTCAGCCCGGAGCGTGTTTTGCTCAGGCCCTGACGAATGCGGGTAAACAGGGACACCGGGGCAGCCGGAGCCTCATCTGCTGCAGGCGGGACTTCAGCAGGCGCTTCTGCCACCGGTGGCGCTGCTGCCTCCCGCGCTTCGGCCCTGACTTCGGGCTCGGGCTCAGCCTCGACCTGAGGCGCCTGCGCTTCAGCCGCCCGGACCGGGGCTTTTGCCGGAGCCTCTCGCGAAGGTGCCGGTGGCCGCAGCTCAATTCTGGGGGGTTTGGGCACACGGCGCTTTCGCCCCACCACGTCTGCCACGAAAAACAGGGTCAGCAGCCCCAATAACAACAGCATACTGTTCGCCAGCAATGCGTCCATAGTATCCTAGTCTCTTGCAGTCACAATCAGCGGCCTATTCTAGCGGCCTTTCACAAGGGCTTCCATGACCAGACGATCACACTCACGGCCCCGGGTGCCCGAAAAGGGCTTTTTGCGGATCATTGGTGGGAAATACAGGGGACGCAAGCTCACCTTTCCCGTGGTGGACGGTGTGCGCCCCACGCCAGACCGGGTGCGGGAAACGTTGTTCAACTGGCTGATGCATGCGGTACCCGGCTCCCGGTGTCTGGATCTGTTCAGCGGCAGCGGCGCGCTGGGGCTGGAGGCGCTGTCGCGTGGTGCTTGCCAAGTTACACTGGTGGAGCGCTCGGCAACGCTGGCACGATACCTTGAGCAAACCGCCGGCATGCTCAACCCGGAAGCACAGCTGCACGTGGTTCAGGCGGATGTCGCCAGCTGGCTGGCCGCAGGAGCGGCATCACCCTACGACATCCTGTTCATGGATCCCCCTTTCCGGCAGGGGTGGCTGCCCCGCCTGCTTCCACTGCTCGAGCAGGGCGGCTGGGTCGCACCAGGCGCCTGGATCTACATTGAGCACGAGACAGACTGCCCGGTGCCCCTGCCGTCCAACTGGCAGATTCACCGGGAGAAGGTCGCAGGACAGGTGTGCTCGACGCTCTGCCGGGCCGGCGACGCCTGATCGGCAGTCAGTCCATGCGATCCATGGCGTCCAGCGCCGCTTCCAGCCGTGCCGCAGTCCCTTCGGGGTCGGCGAGCTTGTCGAGACCGAACAGGCCAATTCTGAAGGTACTGAAGTGCTCCGGCTCGTCACACATCAGGGGCACGCCGGCTGCAGCCTGAATCCCGGCCTTGAGAAACCTGGCGCCACTTTTCATGTCCGGGTCGTCGGTGTGCACCACGACCACACCCGGGGCCGCCACCTCGTCTGCGGCCACACTGGCAAATCCCCGGCGCCTGAGCATGCTGCGCACTGCCTGACCGACCGCATGTTGCTGTGCCTTGACGGTATCCCAGCCCCGCTGCCCGGTTTCAAGCATGGTATCGCGGAACCTGGCCAGCGCATCGGTAGGCAGCGTGGCATGGTAGGCATGCCCTCCGTTCTCGTACGCACGCATGATGTTGCGCCAGGCCTTGAGGTCCGCAGCAAAACTGCTGCTTTGGGTGTCAGCCAGACGGGCTTCCGCTCGTTCACTCAATACGATCAACGCCGCACAGGGCGAACTGGACCAGCCCTTCTGGGGCGCCGACAGCAACACATCCACCTGAGCCTCCCGCATGTCGACCCAGTCCGTGCCCGACGCCACGCAATCCAGAATGAACAATCCACCCACCGCACGCGTCGCAGCGCCTACTCTGGCCACATAGTCATCCGGCAGACGAATGCCCGATGCCGTTTCCACATGCGGCGCAAACACCAGCGCCGGCTTCTGCGCCTCGATTGCCGCCTCCACCTCCTCGATGGGGGCCGGCACCCAGGGTGCCTGCGGTGCGTCGGACAGCGGCCGCGCCTTGCAGACCGTGTGCCCGGCCGGTATCCGGCCCTGCTCGAAAATCTGGGTCCAGCGATAGCTGAACCAGCCATTGCGAATCACCAGGCAGTGCTGGTCATGCGCAAACTGCCGGGCGATGGCTTCCATCCCGAAGGTCCCGCCCCCCGGCACGACAACCACGGCATCACCTTGATATACCGCCTTCAGAGTCTCCGAGATATCCCGCATGACCTGCTGAAAGGTCGGCGACATGTGATTCAGTGCGCGACTGGTAAATACCACGGAGTATTCCAGGAGCTCGCTGGATGGAGCATGGTCTGACATCGGAAAATCCCTGCCTTGTCTGTTGTTTTTTGGGCTTTTTGGCACCCTACCCCAGTCACCCCCGATGAATCAAGCCGTTTGGCGAGTGAGCAGCAGATGGCCGCGCGCATCACGCTCCAGCTGCCACCCGGATTTGAGCCAGAGCGTTCCCACTGACTCGGTGATCAGGGCCGGTCCGGCCAGCCGCTCGCCGGGCGCAAGACTGTTGCGCGTTCGGACCACGACCTCGCCCACTCCGGCAACGAATCCCCGCTCAGGTTCAACGGGCACTGCATCCACGTCCCAGCACACCTCCGGCACCGGCTCGCGGACCGCAACCTGCACACTGACACATTCCACCGGACGCTGCATCACGAACCCATGTGCGCGCTCGTGAGCCCGGGAGAACGCCTTCAGCACAGCCGCCTCATCGCCCATGCTGACCGGCAAGGTATGGCTCTGGCCCTGGTATCGCATCATCAGCGTGACCTCTGTCAGGGACCGCGTGACAGACCCGAGTCGCGCCAGTCCGGCCTTCGCAAGTGCGTCAATACAGCCATTCAGTGCGTGAAGCTGACTCGATGTCGGCGGCCACGGGCAGTTGACGGTCTGGCGCTGGACAAACTCACGGGGCGCAGTCAGCATGCCCAGCGCAGAGAACACCCCGGCCATTTCCGGCAGGACCGCGCGGCGCATCCCCATGGCCTCCGCCAGCTCACACACATGCAGCCCCCCGGCGCCGCCAAAGCAGCACAAGCGGTAGTCACGCGGATCATGTCCGCGATAAAGCGAAATCATGCGCAGAGCCTGCGCCATATGCTCGGTGGCAATCGCCAGCGCACCAGTCGCCACGTGTTCCACAGACTGTCCGAGCCTGTCCGCCAGCGGTTCGAATGCCGCGCGCGCCGCCTGCACATCCAGCCGCATGGTGCCGCCCAGCGCAGTCTGGGCAGGCAAGGTGCCGAGTACCGCATGGGCGTCCGTCACCGTCGGCCGGGTTCCCCCGCGACCATAACAGGCCGGACCGGGGTCCGCACCCGCTGACTCGGGCCCGACCTGCAGCATTCCGCCGGCATCCAGCCAGATCAGCGAGCCACCGCCCGCCCCGATGGTATGCATGTCTACCATGGGAACTGCAACGGGCCACTCCCTGATCCGCCCGTCCCGGGTCAGTTGCAAACCGCTCTCCAGCAGGGCCACATCAGTCGATGTGCCTCCCATGTCAAAGGTGAGCATGCCACCCCCCAGGTCCTGGCGAAGTGCCTCGGCGGCGGCCAACCCGCCTGCAGGGCCGGAAAGCAGCAGGTTGACAGCCCGATCGGCCACCTGATCCACATCCGCCACCCCGGCGCTGCTCTGCATGACCTTGACATCGGAGGGTGCCAGTGCCTGTTTCAGACGCTCAAGATAGCCCTTGACCACCGGCCCCAGCCAGGCGTTGAGCCAGGTCGCCATCCCACGCTCATATTCCTGTATCTCGGGCAATACATCCGACGACACACAAACAAACCGACCGGGCATGGCGGCCTTGAGCGCCCGGGCCAGCCGTTGCTCCTGCTCTGGATTCTTCCAGCTGAAAAGCAGGCACACCGCCACCGCCTTCACCGGCAAGGCCCTTACCTGCTCAACCACCCGCTGAATTTCGCTCTCTGCAAGGGGAACAACTTCCACACCGTGCGCATCCATCCGCGCCTGCACGCCGACACAGCGCTCCGGGGGCACGGGCGGCGCCACGTCAGGCTGGCAAAAATCGTACAGCCGGGCACGCTCCTGGCGCCCCAGCGTCAGCAAATCCTCGAATCCCGCATTGGTCACGAAGGCGACCGGTACCCCCTTGCCTTCAAGTGCGGCATTGGTTGCAACGGTCGAACCGTGGATCACCTGCAAGGCACCCGCCGCGCAGGCATCTTCGAGCCCCAGCTCGCGAATGCCCTGCAAAATGGCCTGTTCCGGTGCTTTCGGTGTAGACAGGACCTTGTGTACCCGGATCCGGCCTTCCTGCAGCAGGACGAAGTCGGTGAAGGTGCCCCCGGTATCCACCCCCAGTCGCGTCAACGTCAAAGTCGCTCTCCCCTTGCGGTTGAATTGGCTCAGAGTAAACTGACCTTTTTGCGATGAAAAGTCTTCATGCCCGAACTGCCCGAAGTCGAAACTACGCGTCGGGGACTGGCCCCGCACCTGACCGGCGCGACGCTGAGCGAGATTCATGTGCGTCAGGCTCGCCTGAGACATCCGCCTGATGCGACCGCGCTCAGCACGCTCTGCGGTCAGACCGTGCGTGCGCTGGAACGTCGTGCGAAGTATCTGCTGATGCACTTTGACACACGCACCCTGATCGTGCACCTGGGCATGTCCGGCTCACTGCGCCTGTTGCCGGAAGGTGAACCGTTGCGCCCGCATGACCACGTGGTTCTCGGCTTCGGCCCACAGCAACTGGTGTACCATGACCCCCGCCGGTTTGGCGGGTTTGTCCTGGCGCACACGGAGAGCCTGCCCGATCACGCGCTCTTCCGTCACCTGGGCCCCGAACCTCTTTCGGACGCCTTGACCGGAGACTACCTGTACAGGCTCTCTCGAGGGCGCAGGCAAGGCGTCAAACCCTTCATCATGGATCAGCGCATTGTGGTGGGCGTGGGCAACATCTATGCGACTGAAGCGCTTTTCTCCAGCGGCATCCGTCCCGACCGGCCGGCCGGTCGAATCAGCCGGACACGCTATGACTGCCTCGCACAGGCCATCAAGGCCATCCTGTCGGCGGCCATCGAGCAGGGCGGCACCACTTTGCGGGATTTCGTCAACGGACATGGCAAACCGGGCTATTTTGCACAGACCCTTCAGGTCTACGGACGTGAAGGCACCCCGTGCCCGGCCTGTCAGCGCCCCCTGCGCCTGCTCAGGTTGGGAGGACGCTCATCCGTGTTCTGTGCATCATGCCAGCGATAGCGGCCAAACTTTGAAGCACGTCAAAGCGTTACAGAAAGAAACTCGAATCGCCGTGCAGAAAATAGCAATCCCGCAGGAAACTGTTATAGTTACACTCAGACAAGGAGTAATTTGGGAGACTATCAATGATCAAGCGTTCCCTTCGCCGGATGATGCCCCTGCTGGCCGCTCTGGCGCTTGTACTGCCTTCTGCCGGATACTCGGAAGTTCTGGAAGAGAAGCCCAGTGCCCTGGCAATGTTCGGTGATGCCGTATTTGCCCGCCCGGTTCTGCTGACCACCACGGTCGTGGGATCGGCCATCTACGTGGTATCGCTGCCCTTTTCGCTTGCCGGTGGCAATGCCAAGGAAGCTGCGGAGACACTGGTGATGGGACCGGCCAAGGCGACCTTCGTGCGTTGTCTGGGCTGCACCAAGGTCGGACGCAAGAAAGAAGTGATCTTTACCGGCGAGTAAACGCGTCTCCAAGCCACTGACACCACAGATCCGGCCTGCCACCCCAAGCGTAAAAGAAGGGATTGAGCAGGTCGGCTTTCGTGTTGTAGCGCAAAGGCTGACCCGCGCGATCCATCACACTGCCCCCGGCGGCCTCCAGCACACATTGTGCTGCCGCCGTGTCCCATTCGCTGGTGGGCGCCAGTCGTGGGTAGAAGTCCGCTGCCCCCTCGGCAATTCGGCAAAATTTCAGTGAACTGCCTGCACTGACACGTTCACACCGCAGCCCCCGGGAAGCCAGCTTGTCCAGCAGCGCATCCACCTCACCCACTCCGGAGCGCCGACTGGCCAGCACACGTATCGGGGACGCCGGCTCTGCCACCACAATGCGCTGCCTCTGCCCCTTCTCCACACGCTCCGCCCCCTTTCCCTGCACCGCGCTGTAAAGGGTGTGCGTCAGGGGTACCCCCACCACCCCCATCACCGGTTCGTGTTCATGGATCAGCGCCACATTCACAGTGAATTCTCCGGTACGCCCCACAAATTCCTTTGTTCCATCCAGCGGATCCACCAACCAGTAGGTGGGCCAGCGCCGCCGAACCGACCAGTCCACCGGATCTGACTCCTCCGACAGCACAGGCCAGCCCTCTCCCAGCTTCTCAAGGGCCTCGCACAACACTCGGTGACTGGCCAGATCCGCCTGCGTCAGGGGCGAGTCGTCCGACTTGATGACCACATCCCAGTCTGCTTCCCGCTCATAGATGCCCTCAATGGCCTCGCCCGCCTGCATCACGGCCTGCTCAACGGCGGGAAGCAACGTGCTGACATATTCCGGATTCACCTGACTTGTCCCCTCTGTGCAAGTTTGGGATCATGCGCGCTCATGACAGGGTGCGCACATGATTGACTGGAAAGCGATTGACACCGTCCTGCTGGACATGGACGGTACTCTACTGGATCTGCATTTTGATAACCACTTCTGGCTGGAGCACCTGCCCCGAAGAGTCGCACAGCTGCGCGGGCAGAGCGAAGAAGACGCCCGGCAGACACTCAAGGACGCGTACGCGCGCGAGGCCGGAACGCTCAACTGGTACTGTGTTGACTACTGGAGCCGACGCCTGCAGCTGGATATCGTGGCGCTCAAGGATGAAGTCAGTGACCTGATCGGCTATCGGGATGTGGCCGAAACCTTCCTGCAGCGCCTGCGCGCACACGGTAAGCGGCTGGTGCTGGCCACCAATGCACATGGCAAGGTCGTCCGCCTGAAGCTGCAGCGCACGGGGCTGGATCAGTACGTGGACCGGATCATCGTCTCGCATGATCTGGGCGCCCCCAAGGAAGACCGTGCCTTCTGGGTGGCCCTGCACCACCTGGAGCCGTTTGACAAGGCCCGGACTCTCTTCGTGGATGACAGCCTGCCGGTACTCAAGGCCGCTCACGACTATGGCATTGCCCACTTGCTGCAGATCCTCACACCGGACAGTCGCCGTCCCGCCCAGCCTCCCAGTCACTTTAATGGTATCCTGTCCTATAACGACGTGATGCCACCCGAGGTACCATGACCCAATCTCCACCTGAAAAAGTGCGCCTGGACAAATGGCTCTGGGCAGCCCGTTTCTTCAAGACCCGCTCGCTCGCCAAGGAAGCGATTGAAGGCGGCAAGGTGCATTGTGACGGGCACCGGGTCAAACCGGGACGGACCATCACTCCGGGCGTGGAACTGACCATCCGCCGCGGCTGGGAGGAAATCACGGTCGTCGTCGATGCGCTGTCGGAAAAACGCCTCAGCGCACCGCTTGCCCAGGCACTCTATACCGAAACGGAGGCCAGCCGGGAAAAGCGGGCTCAGCGCGAACTGGAGCGCCAGCAGATGCGTCTGTCCCAGCATCCGCCCGTCCGCAGGCCCAACAAGCGTGAGCGCAGACAGATTCACGCCTTCAAAAACCAACGCGATGTGGAATGATCATGTCCGATACGCTTTACCGTTTTACCTTTGACCATGCCAATGTCCGCGGCACCATCGTACAAATGGATGCCAGCTACGCCGAAGCGCGCAAACGCCTTCGCGGAGACATGCTCTCTTCCGAGCTCCTGGGGCAGGCCCTGTGCGCCAGCCTGCTCATGAGTGCTCACATCAAGACTCCGGGCACCCTGGCCATTCAGGCCGTCGGTAGCGGGCCGGTGAGCCTGCTGCTGGCCGAGGCTACACATCAGCGCAACGTGCGCGGTATCGTGCGCCTGAACAGCCCGCCCGAATCGTCCGACCTGCGGGCATTGCTGGGTGATGACGGTCGCATGGCCGTGACCATCACACCTCAGGAAGGCAACCGTTATCAGGGTGTCGTACCCCTGGAGCACGCCTCCCTCTCGGCCTGTCTGGAAGGCTATTTCCTGCAATCCGAACAGCTTCCCACACGTCTCTGGCTGGTAGCGGACGCTCACCGGGCGGCCGGCCTCATGCTGCAGGTGCTGCCTGCAGAGCAGCGTGCAGACGATGCTGACTGGGTACACCTGACCACACTGGCCGACACGGTCACCGAGGATGAGCTCCTGCACCTGCCGCCCACAGACCTGCTGTACCGGCTCTTTCACGAGGAGGACGCACGCGTATACGACCCTGAAAACGTCCGTTATGCCTGCACCTGCTCCGAGCAGCGCACCCTGGAAGCCATCTGCCAGCTGGGACGCGAAGAGGCCTTCAGCATTCTCGACGAACAGGGCGCCATCGAAGTGCAATGCCAGTTTTGCAATCAGCCTTATCGTTTTGACCGGGCCCGTATCGAGAAGCTCTTCGCGGACCCGACACTTCACTGACCCCTGCGCCCCTGGTGCAAAACGTGCGTGCGCGGCGGATTTCTGGCATAATACCGCCGCGTTTTCCGGAGCCGCCGCCACACCATACATGACATCATAACAACTGGTGGACGACGACCCGGCGTAAACCACGCCGGCAGGCGTGCATTTTTCCGTTGCAAGACATCACTATGAGGGCGAGGTCGACGTGAGCACGACATATACTGATCTGACGGCTGCTGAACTGATCGAGCAGGCCATCCTCCGCAATGAAGGCAAACTGGCGTCCAACGGGGCGTTTGTAGCCGAGACCGGCGCGCGCACCGGTCGTTCACCGATGGACCGTTTTGTGGTGCAGGAACCCAGCACCATGGACGATATCGACTGGGGCAGCGTCAACCGCCCGGTTCAACCGGATGTATTCGATGCGCTCTGGGACCGCGTCAGCGCCTATATCGCTGAGCGCGACCGTTTTGTTTCACACCTGCATGTCGGTGCGGATCCCGAGCACTACCTGCCGGTCCAGGTGACGACAGAAACGGCCTGGCACAACCTGTTCGCACGCAATCTGTTCATTCGCCCGGAACAATTCAATCCGAGCAACAAGGAAACCTGGCAGGTGCTGAGTGCACCAGACTTTGTTTGTGAACCGGAGCGCGATGGCACCAACAGCGACGGCACGGTCATGATCAACTTCGCGCAGCGCAAGGTGCTGCTGGCCGGCATGCGCTATGCGGGCGAAATGAAGAAGTCCATGTTCGCCGTACAGAACTTCCTGCTGCCGGAGAAGGACGTGCTGCCCATGCACTGCTCCGCCAATGTGGGCGAAGATGGCCAGACCACCCTGTTCTTCGGCCTGTCCGGCACCGGCAAGACCACCCTGTCCGCCGACCCGTCTCGCTACCTGATCGGGGACGACGAGCATGGCTGGGGCCCGGGTACCGTCTTCAACATCGAGGGCGGCTGCTATGCCAAGTGCATCGATCTGAGCCAGAAGAACGAGCCGGTGATCTGGAACGCCATCAAGTTCGGGGCCGTTCTGGAAAACGTGGTACTGGACGAGACGCGCACACCCGACTATACCGACACCTCGCTGACGGAGAACACCCGTGCTGCCTACCCGCTGGAGCACATCGAAAAGCGCGTGATTGAAAACCGTGCCGGTGAGCCCTCGGCCATCATCTTCCTGACCTGCGACATGACCGGCGTACTGCCACCGGTGTCCATCCTGTCACGTGAGGGGGCCGCCTACCACTTCCTGTCAGGCTATACCGCACTGGTCGGCTCCACCGAAATGGGCTCCTCTGCCAAGCTCAAGTCCACCTTCTCCACTTGCTTCGGCGCGCCCTTCTTCCCGCGTCCGGCCGGCGTCTACGCCGAGCTGCTGATGAAGCGGATGGATGCCTTTGGCAGCAAGGTCTACCTGGTGAATACAGGCTGGACCGGTGGCCCCTATGGCGTGGGTCAGCGTTTTTCCATCCCCACCACTCGCGCCGTGATTGCAGCCATCCAGAGTGGCGCGCTGGCCAATGCCGAAACAGTTCATCTGGACAAGCTGAATCTGGACATTCCGGTAGAAGTGCCGGGTGTGGACAGCCAGTTGCTCAATCCGCGTGACACCTGGGCCGACAAGGATGCCTATGACGCCAAGGCCGAAGAGCTGATTGCGCAGTTCGTCGAGAACTTCAAGAAGTTCGACGTGTCCGAGGCCATTGTCAACGCAGGCCCCAAGGCGTAAGAC
>RFIV01000191.1 GCA_003695085.1 Gammaproteobacteria bacterium | reverse complement strand
GGTGTAGGTGCGGCCTCCGCCGGGGCGGATGAGGGTTCGGGCTGGCCCGGTTTACCGGCTGGCCGGTGCGGGTCAGCACTCAGCCCCTGCCGCAGAAGATAGGCATAGAGCATCACCGACTGGCCCAGGTTGAGGGAAGGATAGGGCTGTGCCAGCGGCAGGGTGGTGAGGGCATCGCAGAGACGCACTTCGTCGTTGGACAGGCCCCGGTCCTCGCGCCCGAACACGATGGCCACATGCGGCGCATTGGGCACATGGTGGCGGATCAGCTGCAGAGTGGCGTCCGGCTCCAGCACGGCTCGCTTGTCATGCCGGGCCTTGGCGCTGGTGGCCAGGGAGAGGTCCACATCGGCCAATGCCTCGGCCAGCGAGGCAAAGGTTTCGATGCCCTCCAGCACATCATCGGCTCCATGGGCTACCCAGCGGGCGGGCGGCTCACGATGTGCACGGCTGTTCACGATCCGCAGGCGCGAAAAGCCCTGGGTTTTCAGTGCCCGGCACGCAGCGCCCACGTTTTCCGGGACCTTGGGTTCGACGAGGATAAACGTCAGGCGCATCCGTTCACTCCGGCACCGGGGCGATGCCCTTGAGGGTTTCAAAACAGGTGGCGCGTGCGCGCTCGATAAAGTGTGCCATGTAAGGTAACGCCTGGGCCTCGGGCCGGATGGCGGCGTAGAGGGTGTTCCAGATGCCGCCCTTGCGCAGGGAGCGCGTGGCGACCAGATTCTGCGCGGCAAAGTCCGCCACGGCCCAGTTGGGCAGCACCGCCACGCCCCGCTTGCTGGCTACCAGCTGCAGCATCATCAGGGTCAGCTCGGTCTGGCGGACGTCGCGGAACCAGGTGCCTGCCGGGGCCATGAACAGGCGGTACACGTCCAGTTTTTCCTTGCTCACGGGGTAGCTGATCAGCGTTTCTTCGGCCAGCCGTTCGGCGGTGATCTGCGGGACCTTCATCAGGGGATGATCCGGTGCCAGCACCAGCACCGATTCGTAGCGAAACAGGGGCGCATAGGCCAGGGCCAGCGAGGTATCCGGATCGGCGGTGACCACCAGGTCCACATCACCGCGCAGCAGGGCCGGCAGGGCATCAAAATGAAAGGCGTTGGACAGGTCCAGCTCCACATCCGGCCAGTGTTCCCGGTAGGCGTTGAGGACGGGCATCAGCCAGTTGAAGCAGCTGTGACACTCGATGACCAGGTTCAGGCGGCCGGATTGTCCCCCGGCCAGCTGGGCCAGCCGCTGTTCCGTCTGCTCCACCTGCGGCAGCACCTGCTCCGCCAGGTCCGCAAGCAGTTCCCCGGCCGCCGTCAGCCGCACCGGACGACTCTTGCGCACGATCACCGGCACATCCAGGCGCTGCTCAAGCTCGCGCAACTGGTGCGACAGGGCCGACTGGGTCAGGGCCAGTACATTGGCCGCTTCCGCCAGTGAATCCACCTGGCGTAGGGCACGGAGGGTCTGAAGGTGTCGAAGTTCAATTCGGTGACGCATGGCAGCTCAGGCGATCAGCGGAATATCATCTTACCATTTCTCATCCGCTTCGCAGAATGTTGGCGTCGGCCATACTCAGCGGCGGGTCTTGCGCCTTCGGTACTGGCCCGGTGTCTCGCCGAACCAGCGCCGGAACGCCCGGGTGAACACGCTTTGCTCCGAATAGCCCAGCAGAAAGGCGACCTCCGCCAGCCCCAGCGACGGGTCGTCGAGATAGTGGCGTGACAGCCCCTTGCGGGTGATTTCGAGCAGCTGACGGAAGTTGAGTCCACGGGCGTCCAGCCGACGATGCAGGGTGCGTGGGGACAGGCTCAACGTGTCGGCCAGTCGTTCCAGGGAGGGCGTGCCGCGGGTCATCTGCTCCACCAACCTTTTCTGAATCTGTTCGATCCAGGCATCCTGAGGCGTCTCCGCCAGTAACGCTTCTGCCTGCTTTTCCAGCAGCGTCAGTAAATGCGGGTTATGGGTGTTGACAGGCGTGGACAGCGCGTCCAGCGGCATATCGATGGCCACCTGAGGCCAGTCGAAGTCCACCGGGCAGCCGAACCATTCCTCGTAGGGCGCGGCCGGGCCGGGGGCCGGATGCAGGAAGTGCACCGCGTGCGGACACAGCCGCTGGCCGGTGGCGTGACGCACATGAGTAACCAGCCCGGCCAGAAACACCTCGTCCGAGAGTTGGGTGGAGATGCCCCGGTCCACATCCCAGGTCAGGCGGATGAAGCCGGCATGCGGTTCGATCTGCAAGTGGGAAAAGTTGTGAATCAGCCCCTGGTAGCGCTGAAAGTGCGTCAGCGCATCGCCCACGGTCTGGCAGTGCAGGGTCATGTAGCCCATGACGCCTGAATCCTCGGGCCGCACACAGCTGCCAATGTGCACGCCCAGCGCCGGCAGTTTCAGGTGCGCCTGAATGTCCTCCAGCAGAGCCCACCACTCGGTCATGGGCATGCGGCTGTGAGGGGGCCACTGATCCAGCCGGGCCATCAGCGCCGCGTCATCCACTGGATGGGTGGCCAGAAAACGCCGCAGCAGACTGGCCAGATCACTGGTGACATAAATCGCCGGATTCATGGGGACAGTAGGCGTTGTTCAGGATCGGATATTCAGTGTAGATGAGATGGCAGCAAATGGCGAGAAATGTCAAAAACGCGGCCAGTGCCATCAAGAAATGGACGGGGTGTGCAGCGACAATGAGCCTGAACAATAAGCCATCATCACCGGGAGTTTGAAGCATGCAGGACGTGTTGCACGCCATCGGGTTCATCTTTGCCTTCGGAGCGCTCTTTGTGGGCGTGATTGCCGCCGAGGCCTGGTACTGGCGACGCAAGGGCCGCACCGATGCCTATGACCTGAAGGAAACCCTGGCCAACATGGCCACCGGGCTGAACTACAAGCTGGTGGACGGCATCGCCGTGGCCCTGTTCATCCGGGCCTTTTATGACTGGGTATATCCCTTTGGGCTGCAGTACCAGCC
>RFIV01000190.1 GCA_003695085.1 Gammaproteobacteria bacterium | reverse complement strand
GATTTTCCTCAGCTGGAAATCATTATCAATGGCGGCATCCAGTCTCTGGATGAGGCGTCGGCGCATTTGGCACACGTGGATGGCGTCATGCTCGGGCGGGCCGCCTATCAGCGGCCCTGGATACTGAGCGAGGTGGATCCTGTGCTCTACCACTCCGATGCCCCCCTGACCGACCGCGTCGATGTACTCAAGGCCTTTGTGCCCTACGTGCAGGCCCAGTTTGATGCGGGTCAACCCGTGTGGCATAGTCTGCGACATATACTCGGCCTGTTTCACGGCTGCAAGGGCGGTCGCGTCTTCCGGCGCCGGCTGTCAACGGAAGGCATCCGCAAGGAGGCTACCCCCGACCTGCTGGCGGAACTGATCGACACCATGAGCCAATACGCTGAATCTTCTACAGGACGTTTGCACGCATCATGAGCACTTCAAAACTCGAGCAACTGCAACAATTCACGGAAGTGGTCGCCGATACCGGCGATATTGACGCCATAGAGCGTTTCAAGCCGCAGGACGCTACCACCAATCCATCCCTGATCCTGAAGGCCGTTGATCTGCCGGCCTTTCAGCCGCTGATGCACACCGCCGCCGAGCTGTATCGAAAGGCTGACTCACGCGAAAGCGCAGAGGCCGCTGCACTGGATTTTCTCAGTACCGCCATCGGTGCAGATATCAGCAAAAGGGTGCCCGGCTACGTGTCCACAGAGGTGGATGCGCGCCTTTCGTTCAGGACAGAGGCAACCGTCGAGCGCGTCAAATCGCTGGCCGATGCCTATGCAAATCTGGGCGTCTCACCTGACCGCATCCTGTTCAAGATAGCCTCCACCTGGGAAGGTATCCGGGCTGCCGAACAACTCGAAAAGGAAGGATTGCGCTGCAACCTGACCCTGCTGTTCTCCTTTGCTCAGGCCGTCGCCTGCGCCCAGGCCGGTGTGACCCTCATTTCGCCGTTTGTGGGCCGTATCTATGACTGGTACTGTCAGCATCGCGGGGTCGATCATATTCCGGCGGAGGAAGATCCCGGTGTACTGTCAGTCAGGCGGATTTATCACTACTACAAGAGCCACGGCTACGCCACCATCGTCATGGGTGCCTCTTTCCGGAATACCGGCGAGATCGAGGCGCTGGCCGGCTGCGACAAGCTGACCATCAGCCCGGCACTGCTCGAACAACTCAGTCAGGACACCGGTACGCTGGAACGTCGTCTCATGCCAAACAATGTGCAGAAGGAAACCGTTCTGCCTCTGGATGAGGCTGATTTTCGCTGGCAACTGAACGAAGACGCCATGGCGACGGAAAAACTCGCCGAAGGCATTCGCAAGTTTGCCGCTGACCAGAACACCCTGCTGGACCGCATCAGATCACTGGCCAGTGCATAATTCAACACCAACAACAAACATGGGAAACACTGCATGAAACAGGAAACGCTCGTAATTCACGGTGGCTACAGCCCGGATCCCACAACCAAGGCCGTCGCTGTACCGCTCTATCAGACCACGTCCTATGCCTTTGACAACACCCAGCATGGCGCCGACCTGTTTGACCTGAAAGTACAGGGCAATATTTACAGCCGGATCATGAATCCCACCAATGCCGTGCTGGAAGCACGCATGGCAGCACTCGAAGGCGGCATTGGCGCCCTGACCATGGCATCCGGCATGGCCGCCATCACTGCCACCATCCAGACGCTGGCCGCCGCGGGTGACAATATCGTCAGTGTCAGCCAGCTGTATGGCGGGACCTACAACCTGTTCGCACACACCCTGCCCCAGCAAGGCATCGAAGTACGCTTTGCCAGCGGTGACGATGTCGAGGCCTTCCGCCCGCTCATTGATGAGCGCACCAAGGCCATCTACTGCGAATCCATCGGCAACCCCGCCGGGAACATCATTGATCTGGAAGCACTGGGCAAACTCGCCAATGAAGTGGGCGTGCCACTGGTCGTCGACAACACCGTGGCCACACCGGTTCTGTGCCGTCCCTTCGAATACGGTGCCCATATCGTCGTTCACTCCCTGACCAAGTACATTGGCGGCCACGGCACGACCATCGGCGGTGTGATCGTGGATTCGGGCAAATTCCCGTGGGCAGAACACAAGGATCGCTTCCCGCAGTTCAACGAACCGGATCCCTCCTACCACGGCGTGGTCTATGCCGAAGCGCTGGGTGAAGCCGCCTTCATTGGCCGGGCACGTGTCGTCCCGCTGCGCAACATGGGTGCGGCCCTGGCGCCGTTCAACGCCTTCCTCATCATGCAAGGTCTGGAGACGCTGCCGCTGCGCATGGAGCGTCATTGTGAAAATACCCAGAAGGTCGCCGAGTTCCTGGCCCAGCGCCCGGAAGTGAACTGGGTCAACTATGCCGGTCTGCCGGACAACAAATACCATGCCCTCGCGGGCAAGCTGATGGATGGCAAGGCCTCCGGCATCCTGAGCTTCGGCATCAAGGGCGGTCTGGAAGCCGGCGCGAAGTTCATTGATGCCCTGCAGATGGTTGTGCGCCTGGTCAACATTGGCGATGCCAAGTCCCTCGCCTGCCATCCGGCCAGCACAACCCATCGCCAGCTCAATGCCGAGGAACTGGCCAGTGCCGGTGTTACCGAAGACATGGTGCGCCTGTCCATTGGTATCGAGCACATTGATGACATTCTGGCCGACCTGACGCAGGCGCTGGAAGCCTCACAGGCCTGACGCACTCCCGGGCTTTCAGGCGCCCGGGTCCTGAACTACGAAGGCGTGCCCTGCCGCACGCCTTCGTTTTTTAGTTAAGCTATCTGGCCGCACTCAGCGTTATCTACAGCGCAAAAATGGCATCCCGTTCAGCCGGATGACACCTCGGACAGATGCCCGTGCACCAGTTTCAGCACACGCCCGGTACGCTGAGCAAGCTCCATATC